>JACRCS010000725.1 GCA_016218905.1 Deltaproteobacteria bacterium | reverse complement strand
GGTCGCCAGGTCGGAGTGGCCGAGCATGAGCTGCAGGCTTCGCAGGTCCGCCCCTCCCTCCAGCAGGTGGGTCGCGAAGGAGTGGCGAAGCGTGTGGGGGCTCGCGTCCGAGGGGAGTCCGGCCTCGCGGCAGGCGTCTTTCAGCGTCTTCCAGAGCGTCTGGCGCGAGAGGCGCCGGCCGAAGCGGTTGAGGAAGACCCACTTGGAGCGCCGCCCCTTCAGGTAGGACGGCCGGCCCCTCTCCAGCCAGGACGAGAGCGCCTCCTGTGCGCGTCGCCCCAGCGGGACGATCCGCTCCTTCGAGCCCTTCCCCACGGTGCGCACGAAGCCGACCGAGAGGTCGAGCTGGTCGAGCTCCAGGTTCGCCGCCTCGGAGACGCGAAGGCCGGTGGCGTAGAGGAGCTCGAGGACCGCGCGGGCTCTGAGCTCAGAGGGGTCTGACCCGTCAGACGGGTCCGGCCGGTCTGAGCTCACCGACAGCTCTGACCTGTCCGACCCGCTCACCAGCTTCTCGGCCTCCTCCCGCGTCAGCGTGCGGGGGAGGGCCCGCCAGAGCTTGGGGGACTCGATCCGGCTGAGCGGGTTCGCGGCGACGAGCTTCTCCCGCACGAGGAAGCGGTAGAAGGTGCGCAGGGCCGAGAGCCGGCGGGCCAGCGTGCGCGCCGAGAGTCCCTCCTCCCGCTGTCGCTTGAAGAAGGCGACGGCGTCCCGCCCCGAGGCCGCCTCGAGGCTCCCGCCGGCGGAGCGGAGAAACGCCTCGAAGCTGGCGAGATCCCGCGCGTAGGAGTCCGCCGTGTTGCGCGAGAGCCCCCGCTCTACGAGGAGGTGGTCGAGGAAGAGATCGATGAAGCGAGTCATAAGCCGTTAGGTGTTAGCTATTAGCTTTTAGGAGTTACGAGTTGACCCGGTTCGATCATCGGCTCCTCCAATCGCACGTCGCGCCCCGAATGAACTCCTAACCGCTACCAGCTATACAGAGCGTCACAATTGTTTGCGCATCTGGCCCTGAGCGTAGGGTGGGGCGTTCCGCCGCAGGCGGGTTGCCCCACGCGTGGGCGAACCTCGCTGCGCGAGAACCGCCCACCCTACTTTACCGGCAACCGATAACCGACAACCGCAGACCGATCTAGATCGGTCTGCGCTGCGCCACCGGAAGCCGCAGCGTGACGCGGGTTCCCTTGCCGACGGCGCTCGACAGCTCCACGTCGCCGCCGTGGCGGGTGACGATCCGGTGGACCATCGTGAGGCCCATGCCGGCCCCGGCCATCTTCGACGTATAGAACGGATCGAAGATATTGGGGATCTCGGATTTGGGGATTCCTCGGCCCGTGTCCGTCACCTCTATGAGCGCCTCCCCGGTTCCGAGCGAGACGCCCAGGGTGAGCGTACCGCCCCCTTCCATGGCGTCGACGGCGTTCTGGAGGATGTTCACCAGGGCGAGTTGGAGGTTGCCGCGGTCGCCCTCGACCACGATCTCCCCTTCCGCGTAGGCTCGGACTACCTGGACTCCACGGTCCTCCAGATTGCGTTTGAGGGCGGCGAGGGAAGTCTCCGCGAGCTCCTTCAGGTCCACGGGCTCGTACGGCGAGATCATGAGCGTCTTGAAGCGGACGATCTCCTCGACCATCGTCTCGAGGCGCTCGACCTCCTTGATGATGTGGTCGGCGTACTCCCGCAGGGTGTCGCCCGGGGGGAGCTTGTCGCGGATCCGCCGGGCGAAGCCGCCGATCGTCACCATGGGATTTCGCACCTCGTGGGCGACCCCCTCCGCCATCTGGCCCAGCGCGCCGAGCTTCTCCTCGGTGACCCTCTTCTCGTGGGAGCTCCGCAGCGCCAGTAACCGCTTCACGCGGGCCATCAGCTCCTGCGGGTTGAAGGGCTTGGTGACGTAGTCGTCGGCGCCCGTGTCGAGGCCGCGGATCTTGTCGGGAACCTCGCGCTTCGCCGTCAGCATGATGATCGGGATGAAGCGTTTCTTCTCGTCGGTCTTGAGTCGCCGGCAGACCTCGAAACCGTCGAGCTTCGGCATCATCAGGTCGAGGATGACGAGGTCCGGCTCCTCCTCCTCGATCTTCTCCAGCGCCTGCTCGCCGTCGTACGCCTCGCACGTGCGGTACCCCGACGCCTTCAGGCGCTTCGTGAGGAGCTCGACATTGTCGACGTTATCGTCGACTACGAGGATCTTCGACACGTTACTCACGGTTCTCTCCCCCGAGGTATGCGGAAACCTGCTCCGGCAGGCGGCGCACGTCCACAGGCTTCGACAGGTAGCCGTCGCAGCCGGCCTCCAGCGCCTTCTCCCGGTCGCCGACCATGGCGTAGGCGGTCAGCGCCACTACCGGGACGCCGCGGAGCCGGACATCCGCCTTCATCCGCCGGGTCGCCTCGAGGCCGCTCATCCCGGAGAGGTCCACATCCATCAGGACCAGGTCGGGCACGTTCTGCACGGCCAGCGCGAGCGCCTCTTCTCCGCTCGTCGCTTCCAGCACCTCGAAGCCCCCTCGCCTCAGGACCTTCACCACGAGCGCTCGGTTGTCTTCATTGTCTTCGACGACCAGGATCTTGCGCGCCAAATCAACCTCCCGGGGCCTGACCCTCGCGGGGGAGCCAGATCGTGAAGTCGCTCCCCTCGCCGAGACGGCTGCTCACTTCGATGACGCCCCCGTGGAGCTCCACGAGCCTCTTAGCGATGCTCAACCCGAGGCCGGTGCCCCCGTGGGGACGAGTCGAGGAGCTGTCGAGCTGGCGGAAGGCGACGAAGATCTCCTCTAGGCTCTCCGGGGGGATGCCGATCCCCGTATCCGAGACGACGACCTCCACGCCCTCTTCGCCCCCACGGAGGGCCGGTTTTGCTCGGACCCGAACCTCTCCTCGATCTGTGAATTTGATAGCATTGTTAACGAGGTTGTTCAAGACTTCCCGGGTCCGATTGGGGTCCGCCTCGATGCGCAGATCCCCTCCGGAAGCCTCGTAGAAGCACGGCAGCGCCTTGCGTCTGGCGAGGGTCTCCAGGTCCTCCACCACCTCACGCGCGAGTTCACCGAGGTCGAACTCGTGTACGTCGAGCTCGAGCCGCCCGGCCTCGATCCGCGAGAGGTCGAGAATGTCGTTGATGAGCTGCAGGAGGTGGCGGGCGTTGCTCTCCACACGGGAGAGGCTCGCGGCCTGTTCGGCCGTCACGGGTCCGTCGACCCCGTCGAGCACGAGCTGCGTATACCCCAGGATGGAGTTCATCGGGGTCCGCAGCTCGTGGCTCATGTTCGCGAGGAACTCGCTCTTCAGCCGATCGAGCTCCTGAAGGTTTTGGTTGGCGGCCTCCAGCTCCCGCGTCCTCTCCCGGACCTTCTCCTCCAGTGTACGGTTGAGCTCGCGCACCTCCTCGTAAAGCCGCGCGTTGGAGATCGAGAGCGCCAGCTCGCTTCCGAGGGCCTGGAAGGCCTCCAGGAACTTCTCGGAGAAATACCCCGCGCGCTCCCGGCTGCCCGCCATCAACACGCCGAGCGTCCGTTGCTCTTGGGCGATGGGCGTCGCGATCACCGAACGCAGCTGCCGGTCGGCGGAGAGCTCCAGCGGGGCCGGTGCGCGCGCGAGCGCCGCGTCCGAGACGAACGCCGTCCGCCGCTGGGCGAGGGCCTTAGCGGCGAGCGACCCCCCCCACTCCCCGCGGGCGATCGCGTCCAGGTACGCGGTC
>JACRCS010000724.1 GCA_016218905.1 Deltaproteobacteria bacterium | reverse complement strand
TGGGGAAGGACTAGAGCGGCGGTAGCCTGCCGAAGCGTGATGGTGGGCCGAGCCCACCCTACGGAAGGAAGGGCACCCATGAGCAAGAGATTCAGCCTGCGCGTCGAAGACGAGATCGCCCTCGTAGCCATCAACGTCTTCGACCAGCCGATGAACGTCTGGTCGGCGGAGGCCCTGGCCGATTACGACGGCCTTTTCGAGGAGTTGGGCGACACGAGCAGGCTTCGCGGGATCGTCTTTCACTCCACCAAGGCCGACAACTTCCTCGTCGGGGCGGACCTGAGCCTCATCGCCGGGATGGAAAGCCCGGAGGACGTTCTCGCCGTCATCGGGCGGTTCCACGGCGTCGTCCGGAAGCTCGGCACGCTGGCGTGCCCTTCCGTGGCGGCGATTCACGGCCACTGCCTCGGCGGAGGGCTCGAGTTCGCCCTGGGCTTCACAGCCCGCATCGCCCGGGAAGAGAAGACGACCATCGGCCTGCCGGAGTGCGGGCTCGGCCTCTTCCCGGGAGGCGGTGGGACACAGCGCCTTCCCCGGCTGATCGGGTACCCAGCCATCGACCTGGTGTTGAAAGCGGCGCCCGTGGACGCGAGGCAGGCCTACGAGCTCGGGATCGTGGACCGTCTGGTCCCGCCCGGCGGGGATCTGCTCGGCGAAGCCAAGGCCTTCCTCGCCGAGATCATCGACGGGAGAGCGGAGCTCAGGAGGCCGGTTCAGGATTTCTCTCGGCTGGACGAGGCGGTCGAGAGGGCGCGTCAAGAAACCCTGAAGGCCAGCCGAGGTCGCGAGATTCCCGGCCCCATGCTCGCCTTGGACGCCATTAGCCGCGGCGTGAAGACCTCCTTGGCGCGGGGCCTGGAGATCGAGCAAGAGAACTTCGTCACGGCCGCCCTCTCCAGAGAGGCCAAGGGGAACATCAACACGTTCTTTCTCAAGACCCTGACCGACAAGCCCAAGGCTCTGATGACGAAGGGCTTCACGGCCCGACCGATCCAATGCGCCGCCGTGCTGGGCTTCGGCACCATGGGACGCGGGATCGTGATCGACGTCCTGCGGAACACGTCCGTCCCCGTGCTCGTGAAGGACGTTTCCGAGGCCCTCGAACCAGGCAAGGCGTTCGTCCGAAAGATCCTGGAGGGAATGGCGGAGAAGAAGCGGCTTAAAGAGCCCGTGGAGAGCGTGTTGGCTCGGCTTACCTTCGTCACGGAGTACACCCCCGACTTTCAGAAGGCGGATATCGTGATCGAAGCCGTCTTCGAGGACATCCAAGTGAAGCAGGAGGTCTACGAAGAGCTGTCCAAGGTGATCCGAGACGACTGCCTCGTGGCCAGCAACACTTCCTTCCTTCCCATCACGACCATGGCGAAGTTCATCTCCCGGCCGGAGCGCTTCGGCGGCACGCACTTTTTCTCCCCCGTGTGGATGATGCAGCTCCTGGAGATCATCCGGGGGGAGGAGACGTCTCAAGATACGGTCGACAACCTGCTCCACTTCTCCGCCCTGATCCGCAAGCGTCCCATCCTGTGCAACGACAATCCGGGCTTCGTCGTGAACGCGCTGCTCTTCCCGTACCTGCGCTTTGCGTACGAATGCGTGGAGGAGGGGAACGCGATCGAGAACGTCGATCGTGCCCTGGTGAAGTTCGGAATGCCCGTCGGACCGATCCGGCTCACGGACGAGGCGGGGATCGACGTGCTGCAGAAGGTCTTTTCCGCCAACGGTGTCGAGCAGCAAACCCTGAACAACCTGGTCGCCGACGGCCGTCTCGGGCTGAAGAAGTCGGGCAAGGGCTTCTTCTTGCGGGACGGCAGCGTGGACCCGGCGGTCCTGCCGCTGGTCGGCAAGAGACAGACGGCGGCCAGGACCGAGGAGGAGCTCCAGAACGGCGTCATGGAGGCCATGGCGAGGGTCGGAAAGGACCTCTTGGACCGAAAGGTCGTGGCGGATGTTCGGATGATTGACACGGGCTGCATCTGGGGAGCCGGGTTCCCGGCCGACAAAGGCGGCCCCATGAAGTGGGCCGACCTCACGGGTCTGAGCCGAAGCCTCTTCGGCAAGAACTTCTACTCGTAGGGCGGGGCTTGCCCCGCCGCCAACCGCCGAGTTCTGCCCAACCTTTCCTTTCGGCGGGGCTTGCCCCGCCCTACGATGATCCGCACACGATGCGGCCGCGAGGTTCATCATGAACGACATCTACGCAAACAAGCCGTGGGCCAACTCGTACGATCCTCATGTCCCTCCCGAGCTCATCTATCCGGAGATCAGCCTGGGAGAGCGCATGGAGTCTGTCTGTTCCGACTATCCGGATCGCGCCGCGCTCGTTTGCATGGGCGTTGCGATCACGTACCGGGAGCTGGATGCACTCAGCAACCGGTTCGCCCAATTGCTGGTTCGCGAGGGCTGCAGGCCGGGGGACGTCGTGGGCTATCACGGCCCCAACCTTCTCGCCGGGGCGGTCACGGTGATGGGAATCCACAAGGCCGGCTGTGTGTACACGGGCGTCAGCCCTCTCTACACGCCGGAGGAGCTGGCGCATCAGCTCCAGGACTGCGGCGCAAAGGTGCTCGTCTCTTTCGAGCCGCTGGCCGCCCTCGCTGCGAAGGTAGTGGGCGGCACGGGCGTAAAGACCGTCCTCGTCTCCGCCCCGACCGACCTCGTCCCGGGCGCGCCCGCCCCCACGCAGCCGCTCGCGGTAGTGCCGGGTGTCGAGTTCCGGCGGTTCGCCGCGACCCTGGCGGAGATGCCCGCGGAGCGGGTCTCCGTTTCCGTGGGGCTCGATGCACCCGCCCTCATGATGTACACCGGGGGCACCACGGGCCTGCCCAAAGGAGCGGTGGCGACCCAGAAGACCGTGTTGGCCAATCTGACGCAGGTGCGCACCTGGTTCGACATGAAGAACGGGGAGGAGGTCTTCCTCTCTGCCTTCCCGATCTTCCACGCGGCCGGCAACGGCGTTCAGCTCCTGGCGTACTCCCTCGGCGCGACCAACGTCCTCTTGCCGAATCCACGAGACTTCCAGAAGGCCGTCGAGACCCTGAAGCAACACCGGCCCACGCTTTTCGGCCACGTGCCCACGGTCTTCCTGGAGCTCATGAAGCTGCCCGAATTCCGGGAATTGGACTTCTCGGGAGTGAAGTATCTGTGGTCCGGAGGGTCTCCCTATCCGGCCGAGAAGATCCGCGAGCTCGAGGAGGTGGTGGGAGCGGGAAAGCTGCTGGAGGCCCTCGGGATGACCGAGTGCATGACGTGGGTTCTGGCAAATCCGCACCGGGGGCCCAGGAAGATCGGTTCCGTGGGACTGCCGTTCAGCGACATGGAAGCAAAGCTGGTGGACCCAGAGACGGGACGATGCGTAGGGATTGGAGACGAAGGAGAGCTGCTGGTTCGGGGGCCGCAGGTGATGAAGGAGTACCACAAGAAGCCCGACGAGACGGCCCACGCGCTCCGAGACGGCTGGCTCCACACGGGCGACATCGCCACCATGGACGAAGACGGATACTTCTACGTCGTGGACCGCCTGAAGGACATGATCAGCGTCTCCGGCCTCAAGGTGTTTTCGAGGCAGGTGGACGATGTGCTGGCCGAGCACCCCGCAGTAGCGATGGCCGCCACGGTCGGCCTTCCTGACCCCGCCCGGCCGGGCTCGGAGATCGTGGCATCTGCGATTGTCTTGAAGCCCGACGTCGACGGAACCGAAACCCTGAAAGAGAGCATCACGGAGTACCTCCGAGGCAGGCTCGCGCCTTACAAAATCCCGAAGGTCATCGAATTCATGACTCAAGTCCCGACGAGCGCCGTAGGCAAGGTCCTGAAGCGCGAGCTTCGCAAGATCATGAAGACCCCCTCTTGAGAGGAACCCCCCAATGACGGAAGCATACATCTATGACGCGGTGCGGACGCCTCGCGGCAAAGGCAAACGCGGGGGAGCGCTGAACCAGGTAACGCCCACGCACCTGGCGGTGACGGTCCTGGCCGCCCTGCGCGACCGCAACGGCCTCGACACCTCGCTGGTGGACGACATCGTCTACGGGGTCGTCGAGGCCACCGGCGAACAGGGCGGCGACCTGCCCCGGATCGCCGCGCTCTGCGCCGACTACGCCGAGACCGTCACCGGGATCCAGGTCAACCGCTTCTGCGGCTCCGCCCTCGACGCGTGCAACCTGGCCGCCGCCAAGATCATGGCGGGGCAGTCCGAGTGCTGCATCGGCGGCGGCGTGGAGAGCATGTCGAGGATGGGGATGGCCGTCTCGGGCGCCCCCTGGCTGAGCGACCCCCAGGTGTCGTTCAAGACGTTCTACTCGATGCAGGGCGTCTCCGCCGACGCGATCGCGACCAGGTGGGGCTATTCGCGCGAAGCCCTGGACGCCTACGCCGTGGAGTCCCAGCGCCGGGCGGGGGCTGCCTGGGAGAAGGGCTACTTTCGCCACTCCATCGTGCCCGTGA
>JACRCS010000723.1 GCA_016218905.1 Deltaproteobacteria bacterium | reverse complement strand
GTTGGCGCCGGGATCCACGGCTGGGTGCCGGAGAACTTCATGGCCGCGATCATGGGCAAGGGCGCCTGGTGGTCGGTGCCGCTCGCCGTGGTGATCGGGATCCCCATGTACTCGAACGCCGCCGGGATCATCCCGGTCGTCCAGGCGCTCCTCGGCAAAGGGGCGGCGCTGGGCACCGTGCTCGCGTTCATGATGGCCGTGATCGGCCTCTCCCTTCCCGAGACGGTGATTTTGCGCAAGGTGCTGAAGCCGCGGCTTATCGCGGTCTTCATCGGGGTCGTGGGAGTCGGGATCCTTATGGTCGGGTACCTCTTCAATGCCTTGCTCTGATCTGGGAATCGCCGACACCTGTTTGCGGAGACGGAGGCTCTTGTGAACTCTCTCCCTTCGACGAGGACTGACAGCCTCGAAGCCGCACACTGCGGCTGCGGGCACGACCACGGACCAGCAGCCGGGGCTTCGGAAAAGACGGGGCACGGTCACGACCACGGCCCCGTCACCTCGATCGGCCCCAGGCTCCTCGCCGGGGTGGCCATCAATCTCGTCATCTGCATCTCGCAACTCGTGGGGGGTCTCCTCGCCAACAGCCTCGGGCTCCTGTCCGACGCCCTCCACAACCTGAGCGACGTGGTGTCGCTGGCCCTGAGCTACGGAACCCATCGGGCGGGTCAGCCGCCGAGCACGCCCCGGCGGACGTTTGCCTACAACCGGGTGGAGGTGCTGGTGGCTCTCTTCAACGCCGCCGCGCTTCTGAGTAGCAACTGGCTCACGGAGCAGGAACTGGAGGATGGGCTGGCCCTGGTTCAGCTCTACCCCGGCCCGATCGGGGTGGACCTCGTCGCCTACGTCGGCTTCAAGCTCCGGGGGTTCCGGGGGCCGTCGTGGCGGCGACGTCGTTCCTCTTGCCTTCGTTTCTCCTCATGCTCGTCCTCTCGGCGCTCTACTTCACCTTCGGGAACCTGCCCTGGATCCCCGGCCTCTTTGTCGGGCTCGAAGCCGTTGTCGTCGGCATTCTTCTCCACCTCACCTTGGACCTGGGCGGCCGAAACCTTCGCAGCCGACCTCAGGCACTGATCGGGCTCGGGGCCTTCGTCGGTTTGCTTTTCAGGGTCAACGCCGTTCTCCTCGTGCTCGCCGCACTCGCCCTCGGCTCGTTGTGGCTTCGCCCCGCGACGATGGGAGGCAAGGGCGGCATTCCCCGCGACGTTCCACTCTGGGCGGTGCTAACGGCCATGGGTGTCGCTTGACGGGAGGTACTCCCCAGAGGAACTCTCGTCTCGGTCGCCCACAGCCGAAAGTTCCTCACCCGTGAAGCACACCGACGAAGAACGGATGTTGGCCGTGGGAACGGGCGACATGGACGCCTTCCGCGACCTGGTGCTCGCTCACCAACGCCACGCCTGGAGCGTTGCCTTCCGATTTCTCCGTGACCCGGCAGAGGCCGAGGATGTCGTCCAAGAGGCCTTCCTCAAGATCTTCGAAGCCGCGCCCCGTTATCGGCCCACGGCAAGCTTTCGCACCTACCTCTACCAAGTGGTCAGTCGGCTCTGCATCGACCGGGCGGAGAAGAAACACCCGGACTACACCGACGAGCTTCCTGACCTCCCCGATCCCGCCCCGAGCCCCGCGGAAGCGTTGGGGCTTCGGCAGGAGGCGGGGGAGGTGAGGCTCGCCCTCCTCGCTCTCCCGCCAAATCAGAGGATGGCCCTCGTCCTCAAGCACTACGAAGGGTTGAGCTACACAGAGATCGCGCAGGCGATGGGGACTTCGGCGAAGGCTGTCGAAGGGCTTCTCGGCCGCGCCCGGGCGACCCTTCAGGCGCGATTGGCCGCCCTGAAAGGGGATTGAATTTTGTGCAGGGGTTTTTCGGGGCTCGCCCGTTTAACCATGTAGGAGCGCGTCATGAAGTGCCAGCACGTTCTTGCTCGTCTGAATGCCTACGTTGACGGCGAACTCTCGGGTTTCCGAAGCCGAAGAATCTGCCGCCACGTGGAAGGTTGCCCCTCGTGCCAGGCCCAACTCGCACATCTTGGCGAGGTGAGCCGGCTTCTCGGGGAGTTGTCTGTCCCGGCGGTCCCTGAGGGGCTCGCCGCTCGGGTGGCTGCAGAGGCGGTGCGCAGGACCCGAAGGGTGGAACGCCTGTCGCCGATCGAGGGCGCGGTCGGTTCGTTTGCGCAGACCCTACGAACGATGTCGGTGTCCATGCGCGTCGCGGCCTGCGGTGCAGCCGTCGCGGCGAGTCTTGTGGGGGTGTTTACGGCCGGGCAGCTGGTCCCGGCGCACCGAGGGCAAGCCGCCTCGGTTGCCGCCATGGAACTGGACGGGCTGGAGTGGTTTGGTTCGGCACCTCCCGAGTCGATTGCCGCTGCATACCTGACCGTGGGGTCACCCGAGGAAGGCGGACGATGAGCGAGAATCTGCGGCGCATAGCGATCCTCTTCTCCGTGGTTTTGAACGTCGCCTTCCTCGGGACCTATCTCTACAGGGAGGTGCCCCGGTGGGCAGGGGGAAGCCAGCCCGCGCCGCACGGCGGCCCTCTCCCCTACCAGGCGCTCCACATGACCGAGGCGCAGCAGCGGAAGTTCGAGCCGATCCGACAGAGGTTCCACGCTCGGATGAAGGAGGTCGGCGGGGAGATCAAACAGGAACAGCTTCGTCTGGTGGATCTGCTGGCGCAGCCGGAACAGGACCTTGAATCCGTACGCGCCACCCAAGAGAGGATCCGGGAGTTGCAGCGAGTCATGCAGGACGCCGTGATCGGCCACCTGGTCGAGGAGGGCGCTTTCTTCACCGCAGAGCAGCGGGCGCAATTCTTCGGCATCCTGCGGGAGAGGATTGAACAGGCCCAGCCGGCCGCTCCTCCGTGGATGAGATCCGTGGACAAGGCGCAAGGCACAGAAGGGAAGCCTTGAGAAGGAGCCTTTGGTTTCCATTCCATTCAGCCCCGATTCCAACAGGGAGGAGAATCCCGTGAACCAACCGAAAGCCGTGTTTCGTGGCGTGATCCTGCTCTATTTCGTAATCGGGCTCGAAATCCTGATCATGATCAGCCCCGCGGCCGCCTTCTTCTACGCGGCCTTCAACCCCTTCCTCCTTTCGCTGGCCCAGAGTCCGGCGACCCGCTGGCTGACGGCCTTCTTCCTCCCGCACATGGTCTCGCCCCCGGATGCGTTGTTGAAGATTGTGCGGGTGGCCGGGTCGGTCCTCTTCGTCGTGGGCGCGGTCACGTTCTTCGTCTGTGCCGGCCAGGTGTACTTCAACAAGTTCACGAAAAAGGGGGTCGCCCTCCGGGGGCTCTACTCGTGGATCCGCCATCCCCAGTACCTCGGGCTCGCCGTGACGGGCCTCGGTCTCTCCATCCTCTGGCCTCGGTTTCTGGTCATCGCCCTTTGGGCCGTCATGGTCGCCCTCTACACCCTCCTCGCCAGAGACGAAGAACGGCGCATGCTCGGGCAATTTGGGGAGGGCTACCGCGAGTACATGGACCGCACGGGGCTGTTCCTGCCGAAGGGGGTTGAAGGCATCTTCGGAAAGCTCCTGCCGCTTCGCAATCCCTCGCTCCGAGCCACAGTGGTGCTCCTGGTCCTCGCTGCCGGAACGGTCGGCGGTGCCTTTGCCTTAAGGTCCTACACCGTGGCTGCCTTGCCCCTCTGGTCCGAAGGGTCAACCACCGCCCTGGCCATCCTGCCGAACGACCTGATGATGCTCAACCACAGGATGGCGTCCGTGCTGGAGATGCCGGAGATCAAGGCACGGCTGGACAACCAGCCGGGGCCGTTCCTCGTCTACTTCATGCCCAAGGACTACGTGATGCAGGGGATGATCGCCGACACCGGCGGGGAGTGGCAGCTCTACAAGCGCCACCACACCTTCGCCATGATCGGCGACTGGATCTTTCACCCGTTCCGGCACCTGGAGAACGGCCACGCGGCGATGCACCACGACATGGGCTCCGGCGCGGCGATGCCCGCCACCGGCAACGGCATGGTCCGAAGGATGATCTTCCTTCACGCGGAGGTGCAGAGCGGGCAACCGAACCCAGCCGGGTTCTTCGGGATCAACACAAAGCGAAGCCCCCTCTTCATGGCCGACGTGGACATCCACAACCTCGTTCTGGAAGACGTGCGCGACCTTCCGGCCGAAACCGGCTGGGGGCGTGTCCCCACGCCCATCTTTTGAACATGCGCCTCTCGAAGCCCAGTCGTTTCCCGCACGACCGGCCGTGCACACGATGAGACTCTTCGTGATTCTCGCTCTGCTCCTGGCGTTTGTCGCCACCCCTGTCTTCGCCACCGAGCCGCTGACACTCGACGAAGCCTTGGCCACGGCTCTTGAACATCATCCGCTGGCGGCCGAGGCCCAGGAGAACGTGAACGCGGCCGAGGCGAGGATTGGACAGGCTCGGGCCGGCTACTTCCCCCAGGTCAGTGGTACCGCCGACGGGGCCAACGCCCGTTCCTACTTTCCCACCCTCGGCGACACGAAGAGGGCAGATGTCTACACGGTGGCCCTCTCGGTGAAACAAACCCTCTGGGACTTCGGCCGCACGGCAGGCGGAACCGAAGCGGCAAGGGCCAACCGCAGCGCAGCTGCGGAGACGCTCACCTTGACCCGCCAGGACCTCGCCTTTCGCGTGAAGGCCGCGTACTACCTCCTGCTGGGGACGGAGAAAGAGGTGGCCGCCACCGAGGCGACCCTCAAGGTGCGGGACGACCTCTACCGCCAAGCGCAGGCGTTTTTCGAGCAGGGGGTGCGCTCCAAGGTGGACGTCGCCAAGGCGGAAGCGAATCTCTTCTCGGCGAAGACGTCGCTCCTACAGGCTCAGAACAACCGGGATCTGGCGCGAGTGGAGCTGGCCAACGCCATGGGCCTTCCGTCCCTCGACGGCCGGGGACTCGCGGGGGTTTCCGTGCAGCCTGCCGCTGCGCCGGGTCTCGCCGAACTCCAGCAACAGGCCTATGCCAACCGAGGAGAACTCAAGCGTCTGGACGCATTCCGAGCCGCGGGTGAAGGCAACCTCAAGACCGTTCGCAGCGAGTTCCTGCCCACGATCTCTGCATCCGCGAGCTATGGCCACGCCGGCGACGCACTTCTCCCCGACCGCAACGTCTGGTCTGTCGGGGCGAACCTGACGGTTCCGATCTTCTCCGGTTTCTCCACCGTGATGAAGGAGAGGGAGTCTCGGGCTTCCCTGCGCGCCCTGGCGGCCGAGGTTCAGAACGAGAGGCTCGTCGTGGCGAAGGACGTGGAGGCCGCCTGGCTGGCGTCCCGTGAGGCCTCGGCGCGAATCGCCTCGACGGGCAAAGAGGTGGACGCAGCCAAGGAAACGCAAACCCTTGCCCTGGAGCGGTACCGCGAAGGCGTGGGGAGCCTCATCGAGGTGACCGACGCCCAAGCCCAGGCTCTTTCGGCCGATACCGCGAATATCCGCGCCATGTTCGACTACCTGTTGGCTCTTGCGCGTCTGGATCGGGCCGCGGGCCGTAAACCCTGAAATGCGCCCATTGGGAGTCAGATCGTGAAACTGCTTCGATTCTTGATGAACAACAAGCGTTTCGTCGTTTGGCCCCTCCTGGCGCTGGCCGCTTTCGCTGGTCTGAAGAAGACGGTGCTGGCGCCGCAAGAGGTCAAGACGGCAAGGATCGAACGGCGCGACCTCACGGCCCAGGTCTACGGCAATGGGACGGTCGAGGCCAAGGTCGTCGTGCCGGTTTCCACCAAGACCACCGGCCGAATTCTGGACCTCTACGCCGACCAGGGCGACTTCGTGAAACGCGGGCAACTCCTGGCCAAGCTGGAAAACGACGACGTGAACCAGCAGGTTCTGCAGGCGCAGGCCGGGTTGGAGAAGACTGCTTCCGCCCTCGCCATGGAGGAAGCCAACCTCAAGAAGGCCAAGGCGAATCTGGAATTGGCGGAGAAGAACGCGGGACGCTTCCGCAACCTCGCCGAGCGAAACCTGGTCTCTCGGATGGAGGCCGAGCAATACGAGAACACCTACCGGGTTGCCAAGGAAGAGGTGGCCCGCGTCACGGCGGCGATCGAAGTGGCCGGGCGCGATCAGACAGCGAACCGTGCCAACCTCGGCGTCGCCCGGACCCGCGTCGCAGACACCTTGGTCTATGCTCCGGAGAGCGGTCTGATCATTTCACGCGACCTGGAAAGAGGAGCCACGGTAACGCCGGGCGTGGCCATCTTCCGGCTGGCCGATCCCCGGACCGTCTGGGTGGCGGCCAACGTGGACGAGTCCCAACTCGGCGGCGTGGCCGTCGGCAAGAAGGCCCAGATCGCGCTGCGCTCGGCCCCGGGGAAGCTCTTCCTCGGGAGGGTCGCGCGCCTGGGGCGTGAAAGCGACCGGGTCACCGAGGAGTCGGAGGTAGACGTGGCCTTCGACCCGCCCCTCACGGACTTCCGACTGGGAGAACAGGCCGAGGTCTACATCGTCTCTCAGGTGAAGCCGGCGGCCCCCTGCGTAACTGCCAAGGCGCTCGCGTCCCGCGGAAAGAACCGGGGAGTCTGGCTCGTAGAGGGCGAGAAGCTGCGGTTTCGGGAGGTTGGTGTCGGCATCGAGGACCGGAAGGGGCTGTCGGAGGTGCTTTCGGGTCTGACGGGTAACGAGGTCATCGCCCTCGCGCCTGCGGAGAAGATGCTCCAGTTCAAGGAAGGGCAACGGGTCAAGGTGGCACGGTGAACCTCGCGATCCGGGACATCCGCCACAACCGGGGACGCTTCCTGCAGACCTGCGCAGGGCTCGGCCTCCTCCTCGCGGTGGTGATGAGCATGGGGGGCATCTACCGGGGCCTCGTGAGCGATGCCCTGTCCCTCCTCAAGGCTTCGGGGGGCGATCTCTGGGTCGTGCAGCAGGACACGAACGGCCCGTTTGCCGCAAACTCCCGGATCGCCGAGGACGTGAAATACCGGATCGCCGCGGTCCCCGGTGTCCTCAAGGCCTCGGGCCTTTCCTTCCAGAACATCCAGATCGAGAGGGCTGGGAAGCCCCTGCGCTTCTTCCTCCTGGGCTACGAGCTGGGCGGGCTCGGCGGTCCCCCGACGATCGTCGCAGGCCGCGGAATCGGCCAGAAGCACTACGAGATGGTCGCGAACAAGAGCCTCAAGGTCCCTCTGGGCGACAAGATCCGCCTGGGGCTCCACGACTACACCGTGGTGGGGATCACCGAGAAGATGGTCGGCTCCGGGGGGGACCCGGTCGCCTACGTGAGCCTGGCCGACGCCCAGGAGATCCAGTTCCAAGACGACAACGACGCGATCCGCAACAGTCGGGCGAAAACGGCGGCGAAGCTCGCACAGCTCACCTTCCTCTCTCCTGCGCAAGGCGAGGCCCTGGCCCCGCAGGTGAGCACCCTTGCGGGTTCGACGCACATCGTGAACGCCGTGGTCGCGAAGCTTGCCCCGGGCGCAAACCTGGAGGAGGTCCAAGACCGGATCCGCCGCTGGAACCACTACCGCCCCATCTCCAACGCAGAGCAAGGGAAGATTCTCACCGAGGGAATGATCGCCAAGTCCAAGCAGCAGCTCGGCCTCTTTCGGATCATCCTTCTCGTGATCTCCGCCGTCATCATCTCGCTCATCATCTACACCCTGACCTTGGACAAGCTCCGGGTGATCGCCACGCTGAAGCTCATCGGGTCGCAAAACCGGGTGATCGTCGGGTTGATCTTGGAGCAGTCACTCCTCATGGGGGTCGTGGCGTACGGCGTTGGCTACGGGATCATCCGGATGACCTATGACAAGTTCCCGAGACGGGTGGAGCTGGTGCCGCTCGACCTCCAGGTGCTCTTCGGGATCGTGATGGCCATCTGCGTCGTCGCGAGCCTGATCGGGATCCGGAAGGCCTTGAAGGTCGAGGCTTCCGAGGCGCTCAGCGGATGAGCGAGACGCAGACGTACGCCGTCGAGGTCGAAAACCTGACCAAGATCTATGGGAAGGGCCACACTGCGGTCACGGCTCTCGCGGACGCGTCCCTCCAGGTCGCGCCAGGGGAGTTGGTAGCCATCCTCGGACCTTCCGGCTCGGGGAAGACGACGATCATTACCTGAATCGGCTTGTTCAACGAGCCGACCGTAGGCCGGGTGGTCTTGGACGGAACGGTGGTCGCCGACGGGGGTTGGAAGAAGGGTCTGGACCTCAAGAAGATCCGCCGGCAAAGACTCGGTTTCATCTTCCAGGCTCATAACTTGATCCCCTTCCTGAGCACCCTCGAAAACGTCACCATCGTGCTGGAGCTAAACGGCATCCGCGGCAAGGAGGCGAAGGATCGGGCGAGGGAGCTTCTGGCCGACCTAAACCTGGAGCACCGGCAGAGGAGCTTTCCTTCGAGCCTCTCGGGGGGAGAGTCTCAACGAGTCGCCATCGCAAGGGCCCTCGCCAATCGGCCGAGGGTGGTCCTGGCCGACGAGCCGACCGCAGCCCTCGACACCGAGAACGGCAAGAACGTCATGGCGCTCCTCAAGAAGCTCGCCGTCGAGAACCACTCTGCGATCATGGTGGTC
>JACRCS010000750.1 GCA_016218905.1 Deltaproteobacteria bacterium | reverse complement strand
AGGACTACCCAAACGGGACACCAGCGGCCCTGCTCCGGGCTCAGGCGGCGGCGCCGGCCGCCACGCCGGCGGTGCGGAGCGACGAAGTCCGCTCTCTGCGGCCTTCCACCCCGGCCGAGGCGAGGTACTCCTGGATCTTCGCCGCGATCGTCTGAAAGATCTTCGTGAACTCGGCCCGGTCGGGCTCGAGGAGGGTGATGCGGAAGCCCATCTCGCGCGTGCAGAAGGACGACAGCGGGACGACGCAGATGCCCGACGAAGCGAGGAGGTAGTAGACGAAGCGCTTGTCCAGGGGGAAATCGGGGGGACTCACGAGCTTCTCCACGAGCTCGCGCACCTCCGGGTTGGCGACGGGCAGCGTCTGCCGGTCGTTCAGCACGTCCTTCTCGAAGGCGACCGCCATGTAGAAGGCCCCGTTGGTCCGGTTCACCTTGATGCCCGGGACCTCCCGCAGCAGGTCGTAGGCGATGTTCGAGTACTCCTCATAGCGCGCCCTTCGCCCCTCCAGGTGGTTGGCGTACTCCGGGTGGTCGAGGAGGAGGGGGATCGCCTTCTGGGGCAGGGTGGTCGAGCAGACCTCGACCATCTTCGAGTCCACGATGCTCTTCACGTAGCGCTGAAAGACCGGGTCCTTGTCCGTGTTGTAGAACTCGATCCAGCCGCAGCGCGCGCCCGGCCAGGGTAGTTCCTTGCTGATCCCCTTCATCGCGATGGCCGGGACTCCGTCGATCAGGTCCGAGATGGGCCTCGTCATCTGGCCGTTGTAGACGATGTTGTTATAGATCTCGTCGGCGATGATGAAGAGATCGTGCTCCTTCGCGATCCCGATCATCTCGCGCAGGACCCACTCCGGGTAGACGGCGCCCGTCGGGTTGTCGGGGTTGATGATGAGGATCCCGGAGATCGACGGGTTGTAGCGGACGGAGAGTCTCAGGTCTTCCAGGTCCGGATACCAGTGGTTGTCGGGATCCAGAATGTACGAGACGGGCTTCTGGCCCGCGTGCGCGGCTTCGCCCGAAGAGTGCGTCGAGTACGTGGGTGAGGGGCCGATGACGCGAGCCTCCCGCCGCAGGAGGCCGTACACCTTTTGGATCGCGTCCCCCAAGCCGTTGAAGAAGATGATGTCGTCGGGAGTGATGCGGGCGCCTCCCCTCCGGTTGGTCCGTTCCGCCAGGAACTCCCGCGTCTCGAGCAGACCCTTGGTCGGGCAGTAGGCGTAGGAGCAGTCCTGCATGGCCAGATCCGCGACGATCTTCCTCATCCAGAGGGGGATCTTCTCTCCCTTGGCGACCGGATCGCCGATATTCTCCATGTTCACCTTCACCCCGAGCTTCTGGAGCTTCTCGGCGATCTCTACGATCGCGCGGATTTCGTAGGTGAGCTCTCCGGCTCCGATATGGACGATGTCATTGCGCATGATGGATCTCCGGTGGTCTAAAGCATCCGCCATTGCCCGACTCCTGCGCATCCATGCGCCCGTCGGGCTACCGGTCCTCCTGACCATAAAACGAAGAGGCCATGGGAGTTCTGCCCATGGCCTCTCGGTTCGTCGAAGGGATTGGAGCTATCCCCCGTCCCCAAGGAGCCGGGCAGCACGCCGAACGGCGGCAGCAGCGGCTGCCGCGCGGCTAGCTCGAGAGGCTCCGATCCCGACGGGGTTTTGGTGCGCGTGTGGGAACATGCCGACTCCTCGTTGTCCGATTTGGTATCATGGCGGGCGCTCCAAGTCAACCGGCGCGCCCCAGATTCGTTGGAGATCCGGCTCCGCGCAGACGCCCGGCAGCGCGGCCGGCGCCATTCTTCCCGCGGCGGAAGGGAAAAGGATCTTCCCATGATCGCCTGCAGCCCACAGCTTCGACTCCGTCTCACCCGCGTGGCCCAGGAGCTGGACGCTCCCGACCTCCTGATCCGGGGGGCCCTCGTCTGGAATGCGTATACGGGCGAGACCTACGCCGGCGACATCGCCGTGGCGGGCGACCGGATCGCCCGAGCCGGTCCGGGGCCCTTTCGAGGGCCCGTGGGCCCCGCGACCGAGGTCGTGGAGGGCGAGGGGCGTACGGCAGTGCCGGGGTACATCGAACCCCACACCCACGCCTGGCCGTTCATCAACCCTCTGAGCCTCGGGGAGGCGGCCGTCTGCCGGGGAACGACGTGCCTGGTCTGCGACGAGCTCCTCTACCACATCGCCTTCGGTCCGGAGCGGCTGAACACGCTCACCGGGGCGCTCTCCCAGGCGGCGCTCCCCCACCTCTTCTGGGCAGCCCGCATGGCGTCCCAGTCCCGCTTCGAGGGTGAGGAGGCGTTCTTCCGCGCCGAGGTCGTCTCGACCCTGCTCGAGCAGCCCCACTTCCTCGCCACGGCCGAGACGACCCGCTGGACCGACTTCCTCGACCCCAGCCGGGCGGGGCGCCTCCTGGAGATCGTCGAGCGCGCGCGGCGGCTCGGGAAGTTCGCGGACGGGCATACGGCCGGAGCGAGTGCCCGCAAGCTTCCGGCGCTCGCCGCCGCGGGTCTGCGTTCGTGCCACGAGGCGATCGACACGTCGGAGGCGCTCGAGCGGCTGCGCCAGGGCCTGTGGGTGCTGCTCCGCAACTCGAGCCTGCGCGAAGACCTCCCGACCCTTCTCCCGGTCCTCGGGAGCACGCTCTTCGCGGACCGCTTCGCCTTCACCACAGACGGCGCCAAGGCGCACCACGTCCGCGAGGTCGGGCTGACCGACCACCTGATCCGCCTCGCCCTGTCCGCCGGGGTGCCGGAGGGCCACGCCTACCGGATGGCGACGCTCAACGCCGCCTCGCTCCTCGGCCTCGACCAGGACCTGGGGTCCCTGGCGCCCGGGAGGATCGCCCACGTGAACCTCCTGGAGACGCTGCGCGATCCCACCCCCGCCGCCGTCGTCTGCCGGGGCAGGCTCTGCGCCCGCGACGGCGCGCTGACGGTCGTCGCCCCGAGCGCTTCCTTCGACTGGAGCCTCTACGACGGCGGGGCTCCCTCGATCCCCCCGTGGGGACCCGAGCTCTTCACCCTCCCCGACGCCGCGCCCGACCCCTTTCCCGCCGGCCGGCTCGTCAACGCGGTGATCACGAGAGAGGCGCCGACCCGGCTCGAACGGTCCGGCGGCGCACGCTGGCCCTCGGAAGACGGCGAGCCGTGCCACGTCCTCGCCCTGACGGACCGCCGGGGAAGCTTCCTCTCGCTGGGAGTGATCCGGAACCTGGACCCCAACCTGCGGGGGCTCGCCTCGAGCTACACGACGAACGGCGGGATCGTGGTCCTCGGGACTTCGCCGGAGAGCATGGCCGACGCGCTCTCGCGCCTGCGCGCGCTCGGGGGCGGGATCGTCGTCCTCCCCACCGGGGGAGAGCCCAAGGCCTTTCGCCTTCCGCTGGTGGGAATCCAGATGGCCGGGGAGTTCGAACCCGCGGCGGCCGCGGCGGCGGACTTCCAGGAGACGCTGGTCGCCTGCGGCTACCCGCACGCCGACCCGAACTACACGCTGCTCTTCCTCTCCTGCGACTTCCTCCCGGACCTCCGCGCAACCGAAGCCGGCTGGATCCGGAGCAAGACGGGAGAGGTGCTCCTGCCGGCCCGCCGGTTCGGGTGATCAGTTGTCAGCTTCGGTGCGCCGCGGCGCGGCCGGTTTGCAGGAAGTGACTTCGGCCTCCTCCCTCCGTCACCCCGGCACGGATTGCCGGGGTCCAGCCGCCCAGGAGGGGCATCCATGGCGTCCTGGATTCCGGCTGTCCATGCCGGAATGACGAAGAAGACGGAGGCGCGGTCTCGTTAGCCACTTGGAAGTTCTCAGTCTTTCTACCAAAGTTCCTTAAACCGATAACCGACAACCGATAACCGACAACCCATAACCGACAACCCATAACCGACAACCGACAACCGATAACCGACAACTCACCTCGGGAGGCGGCCCTCCGCCTCCCGGAGCTTTCGGATCCGCCCGGCGTAATCGTCGGACCCGAACACGTAGGAGCCCGCCACGAAGGCGTCCGCGCCGGCGCGCAGGGCCTCTCCGATGGTCCCGTCGGTGATCCCGCCGTCCACCTCCAGGTGGAGGGCTCTTCCGCGGGCGTCGGCCAGTGCCCGGAGCTCGGCGATCTTCGGGAGGACCGAGGGCCGGAACCTCTGCCCGCCGAACCCGGGATTGACGCTCATGACGAGCACGAGGTCGGCGAGGTCGAGGACGTGCTCCACCGCGCAGGCCGGCGTGGCCGGATTCAAGGAGACCCCCGCCCGCACCCCGAGGTCCCGGATCTGCTGGAGGTTCCGGTGGAGGTGTGGGCACGCCTCGGCGTGCACCGTCACGAAGTCCGCGCCGGCCCGCACGAACGCCTCCACGTGGCGCTCCGGCTCCACGATCATGAGGTGTACGTCCAGGGGCTTCGCCGTGGCGCGCCGGATCGCCCGGACCACGTCGGGTCCGATCGTCAGGTTCGGGACGAACCGGCCGTCCATGACGTCGACGTGGAGCCAGTCGGCCCCCGCCCGGTCCACCGCCTGAACCTCCTCGGCCAGGCGCCCGAAATCGGCTGAGAGGATGCTGGGTGCAATGATCAAGGGCGTTCCACTCCTTCTGCCTTCCCTCGGTGGCTCTCGACTCGGGACGGGGTTGCGGCGGGCCGTGAGGGAGGACTCTCCTCGGGGGCGGCGGCGTCGCCGCCCGGAGTCTCCCGTACCTCGGTCGGCGCGGAGGCGACGGCGAGGGCGACGGCCGCGCCCCTGGGCACGGGATAGCCGGAGGCAGGCGACTGCCGGACGACCACCCCGGGCTTCGTCGACTCATCGGCGCGAATCGGCTCCACCGTCCCCTGCCTGAGGGACGAGGACTCCATCTCCGCCAGCGCCCTGTCGAGCGTCAGGCCCTCGAGCGCCGGCATGCGGACGAGGGCCGGCGCCTTCCCGGCCCCGACCAGCAAGGGCACCGGCCGGCCCTTCAGCAGCCACGCTCCGGGCTGGACGCCCTGGCCCACTACTTCGTCCTCCTTCGCCCCGTGGATGCGGGCTGCGATGCCGGCGCGGAAGCCCGCCTCCTCGAGCTGGATCCTGGCGTCGTCCAGGGAGAGACCGCCGACGTCGGGAACCTGGTGCCGCTCCGGCCCGCGGGAGAGCACGACGCGCACGCTCCGCTTCGCCTTCACCACCTGGCCCGCCTCCGGCCGTTGCCGCAGGACGAGGTTCTCGGGGATCTCGTCGGAGTACTCGAACCCCCTCACCTCCAGGTCCAGCCTGGCCGCGCCCAGGTGGTCGAGGGCTTCCGAAAGCCCGATACCCACCAGGGCCGGGACTTTCACCTCCGGCGTCTTCTCGAAGATCCGCGCGAGCAGGAGGAAGCCCGCCGTGGCCCCGCCGAGCGCGAGGGCGACCGCGACTGCCGCCAGGGGAACCCGCCTCGCCATCCACCCTCCTTTGACCGATCCGGAAAGTGCCTTTCCGGACTGAGCTGTTAGCCATTAGCTATTAGTCGTTAGGAGAACGATACAATCATGGGCGTATCTATACGCGACGTCGTAAATAGTTGCGCGTACCGGGTTGCCGTAGGGTGGGCGGTTCTCGCGCAGCGAGGTTCGCCCACGCGTGGGGCAACCCGCCTGCGGCGGAACGCCCCACCCTACGCTCAGGGGCAGATGCGCAAACAATTGT
>JACRCS010000719.1 GCA_016218905.1 Deltaproteobacteria bacterium | reverse complement strand
TGATGACGGGCACGCACGCCTGCCGCTCGGCGGCGAGCGCAGGGACGGCTGGAGCGAAGTCGTATGAGTCGGGTGGTCGAGTAGCGTCCCGTCGAGGTCGGTGAAGGTCAGACCGGCCGGCCGTGTACCCGCCCCCGTCTTTGGTGAGTGCGTCCCGCGTCGGCCCGCGCCTGGAAGGCACTTGCCGCCACGTCACCGCGGGAAGAGGCGTGACGTCGCCGGTTCGGCTCCAGGGGAGGGTCTGCCGCCGACCAAGCGAACAGGAGAATGAGGTCGTTCACGTTGGTGCCGGTCGGACCCGTGAGGAGCAAATCGGCGAGGGCGCTCCAGAGCGGAAGGCTGTCGTTTGCCGCGAGGGCCGCCCAGGGATCGAGCCCGAGCTGTCGCGCTTGGGCAACGGTCTCTGCGGTCGCGAGGGCTCCTGCAGCCTCGGTGGGCCCATCGTTGCCGTCCGTGGCTACGCTCACGACGGCAACGCGCGCGCTCTCCGGCCTCGGGGCGCGGTCGAGCGCCAGGGCCGCGGCCAGGGCGAGCTCCTGGTTACGTCCGCCGGTCCCTTTGCCCCGCAGGGTGACGGTCGTCTCGCCGCCGAGGACGAGGCACGCGGGAAGCGGGAGGTCCACCTCACCCCACGCGAGCGACACCCCGAGTCCGGCCACGACCCGGCCCACTTCGCGAGCCTCGCCCTCCCACCGGGACCCGAGGTAGAGGGGGTTCCAGCCCTGCTGCCGGGCTTGCGCGCACGCGGCCCGGGCGGCCCGGGCGTTGTCGCCCACGATCACGTGGTGGACCCGGTCGAAGAGGGGATCGCCCGGCTTCGGCGTCTCGGCGAGTTCCCCGGAACACCCTCGCTCGATCCGGTCCCGCACAGCAGCGGGTACCCTCTCGAGCAGGGCGTACCGCGTCAGCACCGAGCGCGCTTCCGAGAACGTGGTCGGGTCCGCTGAGGTCGGGCCGGACGCGATGGCATCCAGCGGGCTTCCAACGACGTCGGAGAGGAGGAGGGTCTCGACTCGGGCGGGTGAGGCGAGCCTCGCGAGTTGCCCCCCTGCCAGCCGGGAGCAGTGTTTCCGGACCGCGTTGATCTCGGTGATGGTTGCGCCACAGGCCAGGAGGAGGTCGGTCGTCTCCTGAAGGTCTTCCAGGCGAAGCCCGTCTGCCGGCGCGGGAAGAAGGGCCGACCCGCCGCCGGAGAGCAGAACGATCACCAGGTCCCGGCGGGTGAGGCCGGCGAGCAGGTCGAGCATCCGTGCGACGCCCGCGACTCCGGCTGCATCCGGAACCGGGTGGGCGGCCTCGACGACGGCGATGCGGCCGGTCGACGCCGGCGGCATCGGGGAGCCGGGGAGGGACGCCGCACCGAAGCGAGCCGCGCGGAAACCCGGCCCCGTGTGCCCGCGCTTCACGGTCACGACGCCGGCCGTGATCCGATCGCCGAGCGCCTCCGACAGCGCCGCGGCCATCGGCGCGCAGGCCTTGCCCCCTCCGACGACGACGATTCGGTCGACGTCCGACAGGGCATAGTCTCGGTCGCCGAGGCGCAGGCGATCGCCCTCGACCCGCAGGTGTGCCCGGACGGCGTCGGCCGGGTCGACGGCCCGAAGCGCCGCCTCGACGATGGAGAGGAACTGCTCGCGGTGCGCTGCGTCAGGGATCAAGGGCGTCCTCTTCTCGGGCATCCTTCCAGCGCCCTGCCGCGAGACGCTACCCGGTTTCCGGTCAGTGTCCAGGGGCCGGGAGGGGAAGCGCGCCGTCGCGCCTCACCCTGGAGCGGCAGCTCCGGCCCGCGCGATCAGTGCCTTGTTGTATGCGGAGACGATGTCTCGCCGGGACACCATGCCGAGGATCGTTGTCGGCTCGTCCCGACGCACGACGGGCAGGTGTTCGATGTTCCGGAACCCGATCTTCGCCAGCGCGTCGCGCAGGGTATCGTCCGGATAGGCGGTGACGACGTCTCGGGTCGAGATGTCCTTGGCAATCACGATATCGTGCAGGCTCTCTTCATAGACCACCTCCCGCAGGTCCTGCAGGCTCATGATCCCGGCGAGCTTCTCTTGCGCGTCGACGACGGGGAAGGTCGTGTGCCGCGAGGTGGGGATGAACCGGAGGACGTCTCGCAGGGGCATTGCCTCCGAGATCGCGTCGAAGCCGGTGCTCATCACCTCGCGCACCTGGATGGACTGGAGCATGTCGATCTCGCGGCCCTGCTCCAGGCGGATGCCGCGGCGCGCGAGGTCGTATGTTTCGATGGACTCTGCCTGGAAGTGACGGGAAACCGAGTAGCCGATCACCGCCGTGGTCATGATGGGAAGGATCGCCGAATACTCGTTGGTCATCTCGAAGATGAGGAAGATGGCCGTCATCGGAGCGTGGGTCGCGGCGGCCAGGAAGCCTCCCATCCCCACCAGCGCGTAGGCACCCGGCCCGGCCGCGGTGTGGGGGAAGAGCGCGCCGGCCGCCGTCCCGAAGGCGCCTCCGATCATGGCCCCGATGAAGAGGCACGGCGCGAAGATCCCGCCGGCGTTTCCCGACCCGAGCGTGAGCCCCGTCGCGTACATCTTCGCCAGCGCGAGGGCGACGAGGATCCAGACGGTGAGCGTGCCGGCGAGCGCGGCCTCCACGTGGGGGTACCCGTTGCCGAGCACTTGGGGGAGCGCGATCCCGACGACCCCGGTCAGCCCGGCCCCGACGACGGCCTTGAGGCCCGCGGGAGCCTTCCACGCCTGGAACCGGTCGCCGATGGCGTGGAAGCTTCGGATGAAGTGGACGGCGAAAAAGGCGATGAAGAGCCCCAGCGCGGCATACAGGAGCATCTCCCAGGGGCTTCGGAGCAGGTAGGGCGGGAGGCGGAACGCTGGGCGATTTCCCTCCAGGGTCCGGGCCACGAGCGTACCGACCCCGGAGCTGATCACGAGGGGCGTGAAGGTGCCGGCACCGAAGGAGCCCAGCAGCACGATCTCCTCGGCAAAGAAGACTCCGGCGATCGGCGCGTTGAAGGTGCCCCCGATGCCTGCGGCCACGCCGCAGGCGACGAGCGTCTGAAGTCGCTCCTGGCTCACCTTCAATCGCTGTCCGATCAGCGAGCCCACGGCGCCCCCGATCTGCGCCACCGGCCCCTCCACGCCGGCCGAACCGCCGGACCCGATCGTGATGGCGGAGCTGACGGCCTTGATCAGGATGGACCGGGCCCTCAGCACCGATCCCCGCAGGTGAACCGTTTCGAGGAACCGCGAAAAGCCCTGGCCTCGGACCTCACCCGGGAAGACGTACTCGAGGGGGATCAGCAAGAGGGCGCCCGCGGCGGGCAGCAGTGGCAGCAGGGCCGAGCGGAAGAGCGACGAACCGAGACCCAGCAGCGCGCTGCCCCCGTCGAAGATCAGCAGGTGACACAGGTCGAGGACCGCTCGATAGGCCAGGTTCCCGAGGCCGGCGAGCAGGCCGATGGCGACCGCCATGCCGAGTACGCCGGCATTCTCCGACGGCTTCAGCTGCTTGAGCCACGCGTCGATTCGGGGGGACGGTCGTTTCAGAAGCTGTTCCCTGTTACGCGAAGGATCGACGGGAAACCACCCGACTCGGGTTCGGGCGCCCCCACGGGGACCGGCCGGTGCGACGCACCAGGGCGCGATCTTCCAAACGCCGCCGCTGTGGGTCCCCCTGCCCTGGGCGGGCGACGTGCGCATCCTAGGCCAACCGGTGGCAGGGGTCAAACACAGGGGGCTGGGCCCGGGTCGGCTACGGACGGAGATCGACCCTGCGCAGCACGAACATGCGGTGGTAGGGGTTCTCCCACAGGCGGTACGTCTTCGCCACGGCAAAGCCTGTTGCCGTCACGATGCGGAGGATACGCGACAACGGGTAGCCTCTCGCGCCGATCTCCCAGTAGTGCTCCCCTCGAAACGCGAGCAGGGTCGGGTTCCAGTTGGGCAGGTTGAGGTGGAGCCGCCGTTCCCTCGCTCCGGGCAGCCGCAGCGAGGCCTGCACATACCGGTTGCAGTCCGGAAGGCTGACAACGGCGAAGCGCCGAGCCACGCGGTAGAGCTCCGCGAGAGCCGCACCGAACGTATCAAACGGCAGGTGCTCCAGCACCTGACAGCACAAGACGGCGTCGAAGCTCGCGCTGCGCACCGGCACGGCCGCCACGGAGCCGACGACCTGGGGTCCGAGCCGGCCGTCGAAGTCGAGCGTTGCGACCCGCGAAACCGTCTTTTGCAGCAGGTGGGTCACCAGACCGTTGCCGACGCCGATCTCCAGGACGGACTCCGGCGCCAGGAGCGCCGTCTCCGCAAGCTGGTGCGCATAGGAGGCAAAGCGCTTCGCATCGGCATAGCCGGTGCTGACATAGGTTTCTCTCGGTACCTGCGGATTCACGGCCGGCTCGTCCGGGGCCGTGGACTCTGCAAGACGCTCTCCAGGGCCGCCCAGACCTCGGACGCCGGGACTCCCGTAAGACACGGGCGCTCAGTGCAGCGAGTGCCCTCCGGATAGCAGGGCCGGCAGGGGAGGGGGGCTTCGACGGCGCAGTGTCCGGGCCCCCAGGGTCCGAACCGAGCGGGATCGGTCGGCCCGAACACGGCTACACAGGGGGTCCCCACGGCGGCGGCCAGGTGCATGGGGCCCGAGTCGTTGCTCACCAGGGCGTCGCACCGGGCGAGCAGGCGGGCCTTCGTGCGAAGTGCCACGCCCGTGCCGGCGACCGCGACGCGCCCCCCGGCGCCCCAGACCTCCCGGACCGACGCTTCGACCTCGGCTGCCTCGTCAGGCCCGGCGACGACCAGGAGCGACACCCCTCGCGCCAGCAGCCGTCGCCCCACCTCGTGAAATCCCTCGACCGACCAACGCTTGTAGGCCATCGCGGCGCCGCAGCCGAGGTGGAGGGCCACTCGAGGCGCGCCGGGGAGCCGCTCGGCCAGGAACCGCTCCGCCGCCGCCTCGTCGTCTCCGGTGGTCCAGACGCGGGGCGCCGGTGAACGCGGCGACGCCGGGCACACCTGATCCACGATCTCCAGGTTGGCCGACACCTCAGGGCGGAGCGTTGTCGGACCGGACCACGGGCCCACTCCCTCGCCGACCGCGACGGTGGCGCCGGAGAGACGGGCGAGCCGAGCCGCTTTCTTAGGGTTGTGTCCCGTGGACACCAGGAGCATGCCGATGCGCGGCCGGCGCAGCCAGAGCACAAGCCGCAAGAGGCTTCCCCGGCCCGAGAGAACGAAGGGGCACCCGGCGAAGGGCGCCCGCTCCACCACTTCCCAGGGCGCCCGCGAGGAGAGCACGGCGTCGACGGTCACCCCCGGGAACGCCTCCGCCAGGCGCTGGAGCGCCGGCGTGAGGAGCACCATGTTCCCGATGCCCCCGAGCATCACCACGACGGTGCGCGAGACGTCCCTACGAAGGGTCATCGGCCGTGACCGCGCCGGCGGAGATCCGACGGCGCGCACAGATCTCGAGGGACGAGATCAAACCGGCGACGATCGTTACCTGGAGGAGAAGCAGCAGGACCATGCCCGTCCCAACATGGGGTGCCGCCACGGCGACCACCCCCACGCAGGCCGAGAACGCGTGCAAAAAGATCACCGTCGCGCCGCGGCTGCCCAGCACCGCGGAGAGACGGTGGTGGATGTGGTCCTTCCCGGTGTACGCAAGCAGCTCTCCCACCGTCGCTACCTTCTTTGAAAAAACGCGTTCCACACTCGTATAGGCCAGGTCGAACAGGGGCACGAAGAACACCAACACGGGCACGCACGCGGACACCACGGGATCGCCCTGGGACCACTCCCCCAGGATGGCCAGGGCAGCGAGGGCGAACCCCAGGAACGTCGAGCCCGAGTCCCCGAGGAACACCAGGGCCCGCCGCCCCGGGCGGAAGTTGAACGGCAGGAACCCCGCGCACGCGCCGAGGAGCGCCACGCAACCCCAGCCGAGGTCGGCGGCCCCGGTCCGAAACGCCAGAAGACCCAGGACCGCCCCCGCGATCAGGCCGAGGCCTCCGGCCAGACCGTCCATGCCGTCGAGGAAGTTGAAGGCGTTCGTGGCGGACAGAACCCAGAGCACGGTGAGGAGAGAGTCGGGGAGCCACCAGTAGGGCACGGTGGGCGGAACGACCTTGACCAGGACCTCCCCGGCGATCAGCACTCCGCAGGCAGCCAACTGCACGACCAACCGGAGCCCGGCTCCGAGGGAGAACATATCGTCGGCCGCGCCGAGCGCAAAGATCAGGGTGGAGGCTGCCAAGACGGTGCCCAGCCGAGGTGTGAACACCCCGTTCGCCCAGAGGGCGATCGCGAAGCTCAGGAACACCGCCGCGCCCCCCAGCCGGGGGGTGGGCACGTCGTGGATCTTCCTCGCGTCGGGCCGGTCGACGGCGCCGACCCGGCGCGAGAGCCAGCCGACCAGCGGGACCAAGCCGGAGGAGAGCAGGGTCGCGAGGAGCGCCACGTGGAGCCAGCGGGGCTCGACCCGTCGAAACGCGGCCGCCACGAGGGGCGAGCCGAGCACGCCGGCCGACAGGAGGAAGAGGGCCGAGGTGGTCCGGCCGAAGAGGAGGGATCGCTCCGGTCGCGTCATGGGACCACCGGTGCCGACGGAAAGTCGCTGCCGTCGAAGACGTTGATGAAGAGCCGCAGGCAGACGAAGGCTTCGGCATAGCGCACCCGCCCCTGAACCCCCCGAAAGTGGGCGGCGGACTGGGCCACGTCGCGGATGCTCAGCCCCTCGACCATGGTCCGGTTGATCTGCGAGGCGTGGCACTCGAGCAGGCGGAGCTTCTCGTCGAACACGCCTTCGATGTCCACGAACACCGACGGATTGAAGTCCCTCGTGGTCGGCACCTCATAGAAGAGCACGTTGCGCACGTAGCGCGTCGCCGAGAGGGTGGCCTCGGCGAGCGTGCGGTGGTCCTGATGGGTGTCCTGGAAGTAGTTGACGAAGATGAAGTCGGGCTTCACCTCTCGGATGGCGCCCTCGATCTTCTGGATCACCTCGTTGTAGGCGAGGGGAAGCTGGGTGTCCTCGTACCCGCCCCACACCAGGGCGCGTGCCCCCAGCCTCCGGGCCGACGCCTCCTGCTCCCGGATGCGAAGCGCGGGGTCACCGCCGCAGCCGCCGCCGGTGAGGACCATCAGGAACAGGTCGTGCCCCTTGTGCGCGTACTTCACGAGGGTGCCCCCGCACCCGATCTCGATGTCGTCGGGGTGGGGCCCGATGGCCAGGACCCTCATGCCGCCCACCTCCGCTTCTCCAGCGCACACGGACCGGCCTGGAGCAGGAGGTCGACGGCGGAGAGCCCGGGGATCGGATCGCCGTGGAGCTGGGGGTAGACCGGCGGCTGGAACTCGTGGAAGGCGACGCGGATGCCCGCCGCTCGGTAGGCCTCCAGCTCCATGTAGTGGTGTCCTCCGGACCCGGAGAGGTACACCTCGGCCCCGAGCCTCTCGCACAGGGCGACGATCCGCCGGTCCGGTCCCGTCGGCAGATCTCCCAGGTCGGAGGCGATGCGCGTCGGTGTGGTGACGCCGAGCGCCCGGGCCATCTCCAAGGTGACGGCGATGTTGAGGTCGGAGAGCCCCTCCCAGCGCCGCTGGAGGAGGGGCTCGAGCCACCCCATCACCTCGCGATAGTGGGGGGAGGGACGGTAGTTGAATTCGAGGCTCCTCAGGTGGCGCTCGGCCCAGGGCTGCTCGTTATCGACCGAGACCTCGCGAATCTCGGGGCGCCCCGGCGCGTGAACCGGCACGGTCAGCCACTGCGTGCCCTGGTGCGTCCGGATGCGGTTTCGATTCTGCCACTCCCGGGGAACGTACTGGACGACGTCGAGAAACACGAACAGGTCCGCAGACGCCATCTTGTGGAAGAGCCCGGGCCAGGGAAGGTAGTGGGGCTGGTGAACGGCAAGGACCAAGGCGCGACTCCTTTCGCTCGCCGCGCATCGAGCCCGACGTGGGCTCCCCCTCCGAGATGCGCTCATGAATGGGCTGCGTTTTCGCGTGTGGGATCGATCTCTCCCCCGGGGCGACCTCGTCGCCGCCGCTCATTGGAGAAACCCGTGCGCAGACCCCGTGCAGATCGGCGCAAACAAACCTCGACTTAACGGTCACTTGCCCGATCGGTTACGATTTTCAAGCAACGACACGAAAAAAAGGTTTCTGAGGGTGAGGTCATCGACATACCGGTGTTCGCAGGCTCCGCCGACAAGGCTCCAACACCTGGAAAGGGCTCACGACGTCGGGACGCGCCCTGCGGGTTCGCCCGAGCGAGTTCCTCGGCCCGATCACGCACCCATCGAGACGTCACGTCGGCCGATACCGCAGTTTCTTGGGCTCGAGTGTTGGGCGCCCTGAGGGCGAGGCTCTTCGCACGCCAAGCGCTCGAAGAGCTCGGCCATCGCGTCGACGTGGCGCTCCAGGCTGAAGAGCCGCAGGGCCCTGTCCCGGCCCGCGCGGCCCATCGCGGCGGCCCTTGCCGGATCGGTGACGAGCATCTCCAGCGCCCGGGCCAGGGCTGCGGGGTCGTCCGGGGGGACGAGGAGACCGGTTACCCCGTCGTCGACCACTTCAGCCAGGCCGCCGACCCGCGTCCCGACCACCGGCACCCCACACGCCATCGCCTCGGCGGCCACCCGCCCGAACCCCTCTCCGGGCGCCCGCGTCGCCAGCACGAACGCCGAGAGCTCGTGATAGATGGCCTCGGGATCGGGCCGGGGCGGCGAGAGGCGGAAGCGGTCGGCCAGGCCGCGCTCTTGAATGCGCTCTTCGATCGCACCGCTGTAGACTTCGTCTCCGTGCCCAAACGCGGCGAAGGAGATTTCCGGATGGCGGCCGGCGAGCAGAGCGGCCGCATCTACGAAGGTATCGACACCCTTGAGGGGAATGAGCTGGCACACGGTGGCAACGACTGGGGCCCTGTTCGCCTCGCGGGGTGAGGGGGAGAACCGCTCCACGTCGACTCCGTTGTATACGACCCTCGTCTTCGGGCGATCACGGGGCGGAAAGCGGTCGAGCACGGCCCGAGAAACCCCGACGATCTGGTGCACGACGCGGGGGAGAAGGGGGTCGAACCAGGGGTCCGGCGTCCGCACCCGCACGTGCCAGACCACCTTGGCCGGGGTAACCATCGCAGCCAGGCCACAGAGGAAGGCGGCGGCGGGGCGGTCGGCGTGGAGAACTCTGGCCCCGGTCCGCGAGATCATCCGGCGCAGGCGCGTCGCCGTTGCCACGGCTCGAACGGGGTGGGCGAGAAGCGAGGGGAGCTCGAGCACGCGGGTCGCGATCCCCCGCTCGGCCAGCGCGTTGCACAGGGGACCCTCGCCGGGCACGACCACGAGCGGCCGGAAGCGGCTGGCGGGTAGGTTTTCGACCAGGGTCCGCAGGCTCACCTGCCCGCCCAGATCGAGCCGCGAGGAGTGGCTCACGTGGAGGGTCACGACCGGGGTCACGAAGCACCTGCCCGCGGCGGCCGCGCCGGCCACACGAGGGGGTTTGTCACGAGACGGAGACCCTGGGGGCCGCGGACCTCGAGCCGGAAGTAGGTGGCGCGCCCGGGCGGGGCGGCTACGGCCCGGGTGATCCGAAGGGGGGTCTCCCCCGCGAACGTCTCCAGCAGCGCGCCGTCCCGCACGAGGGACACCGTGACCGGCTCCGGGTTTCGGCTCCCCACGGCCGCCTGAAGCTCGACGCCGCTTCCGGTCGACCGCAGTGAGAACTCGGGGAGGGTGAGCGCGTCGCTCTTGGAACAGCGGACCCCGTAGAACTCGCCGCGCCGCAGGGCCCCGAGACACGCCCCTTCAGTGACATCGGGTACGCGAAGGACCACGAGAAACTCGACCAGCCAACCTCCCGCCTCGCCGTACGCGGGAAAATCCTGGCAGGCGA
>JACRCS010000718.1 GCA_016218905.1 Deltaproteobacteria bacterium | reverse complement strand
GAAGAGGACGTGGACGTCCTCGACGCCTGCGAGGAGAGAGCGCGCGAGGCAGGAGACCGGGCCATGGCTGCGTTTGCGCAGCAGGTGCTCCTCGAGGTGGAGAGCTGGCTCGCGACGGAGGAGGACCTCGACGAGGCGGAGGAGTTCGACGCCGGGCTCGAGGAGGGTGAGGACCTGGAAGTGCTCAGGAGCCTTCTGGATGCTCTCGACCGCTCCGTTCTGCCGAAGGGCCGGCGCGGGAAGGGCCCGAAGCCGAAGCCCCGGGCCATTCAGCAGAACCTCTTCGGAGAAGACGGATGATCCTCGACCCCTTTGCCGTGCTGGGGCTCGCGCCCGACGCCGGCGACGAAGCGATCCGAAGCCGCTACCTGGAGCTCGTCCGCCGGCATCCCCCCGATCGCGACCCCCAGCGGTTCGTGCTCATTCGCGAAGCCTACGAGCTCATCTCAGACGAGGACTGCCGGATCAAATTTGGCCTCTTTCGCGTCGTGAGGGATCCGGACCTCAAAGCAAACCTGGAAGCCGTTGAATGGAAGACCGAGAAGAAGAGGCCCTCGAGCCAGGAGCTCCTCGCCCGACTGCGGCCGAAGAAGTAGGCGAAAACGAAGACGGTCTGCTCTCCGAGTTTCGAGCCTGGCTCCTCTCGGCCGATCGCGCCGCCCGCGCTGGCCCGGAGCCCCCGTCCCGCGTGGAGGTCCCGGACCTCTCCTCTTTCTACGGCGCCCTGATCGCGCTGCGCGAAGAGGTTCGGCGCGACGCGCGCCAGAGCCGCAGGTTCCTCGAGGAGGCAGCCGAGCGGAGCCGTGCGGGCGACGCGGATTTGAAGACCCTGATGGACGAGGTGCGTTCCCGGCTCTCCGGCTCGTCGGCCCAGGCCGAGCGCCGGGACCTCTTGGAGCTGATCGAGCTGCGGGATCGGGCGGCCCTCGGCCTCTTCGCGCTGGAGCAGTCGATGGCCCGCTTCCGGCGGCGCCTCCGCGTCGCCGGGCTTTCCACGCTCTTCGCGTCTCTTCGCCAAGGGCAGGCGATGCTCGTCGGGCGCTTCGACGAGACGCTTCGTGCCCGCGGGGTCGAGGTAATCCCGGTCAGGGGTCAAGCTTTCGATCCGTCCCGTATGAAGGCCGTCGAGGTGGACCGTACGCCGGGCGCACCCGAGGGCACCGTCACGGCCGAGCTCCGGGCGGGCTACGAGAGGGAAGGCGTCGTGCTGCGTCCGGCCGAAGTTTGCGTGGCCAGAAGGGAGAGTTGAGTGGAGACCATTCTGGGGATCGACCTCGGGACGACCAACTCCGAGGTGTGCGTGATCGAAGATGGCCGGCCCCGCGTGCTCGCCGAGGACGGGAGGAGAATCCTTCCCTCTTTCGTCGGGCTCTCGCCGGAAGGCAGGCTCCTCGTCGGGGAGGAGGCGAAGAACCAGTACGTGCTCTATCCGGAGCGGACGATCAAGTCGATCAAGCGGAAGATGGGCTCCGACGAGAGGGTCTCCCTGGGCGACGCAGAGTACACCCCCCAGGAGATCTCGGCCCTGATCCTCCGGAAGCTCAAAGCGAGCGCAGAAGCGCAACTCGGAAGGGCCGCCGGCAAGGCGGTCATCACGGTGCCCGCGTACTTCTCCGATGCGCAGCGTCTGGCCACGCGCGACGCGGGTGAGCTGGCGGGTCTGGAGGTCGTGCGCATCATCAACGAGCCGACGGCGGCGGCGCTCGCGTACTCGGGCGGGCGCGGGGAGAGGGAGCGGGTGCTCGTCTACGATCTGGGGGGAGGCACCTTCGACGTATCGGTGGTCCAGATCGAAGCCGGGGTGGTGGAGGTCCTGGCGAGCCACGGCAACAACCGGCTCGGCGGCGACGACTTCGACGCGAAGATCCTCGAATGGCTCCTCGCACGCGTGCGCGACGAGCACGGCGTGGACGTCTCGGGAGATCCGCGGGCCCGGGCCCGGCTCCTCAGGGCCGCGGAGGCCGCCAAGCGGGTCCTTTCGGAGCAGCCCTTCGCGCGGATCGAGGAGGAGTACCTGACTGAAAAGGGCGGCGTTCCCGTTCACGCCCGCGTGGAGCTCGGCCGCAGGGAGTACGAGGAGATGATCCGGCCCTACATCGACGAGACGCTGGCGGCCATCCAGACCGCACTCGACGGAGCGGGCCTGGTCTCGAGCCGGATCGATCGGATCCTGCTCGTAGGGGGAGCCTCCCGGACGCCGCTCGTCGCCCGGAAGATCCTGGAGGCCTACGGCCTCACGCCCCACGCCGAGGTGGACCCGGACCTCTGCGTGGCACTGGGAGCGGGCATCCAAGCCGGCATGATGGCCGGGGAGGAGGTCGGCCCCGTGCTCGTGGACGTGACGCCCTACACCTTCGGAACGAGCTACGTGGGGGACCTGGACGGGGAGGAGTACCTCCACTGCTACCACGCCCTCATCCCGAAGAACGCACCGCTTCCGTCCGCGCGCAGCGAGGTCTTCTACACGATGGTGGACCGGCAGGAGAAGGTGCAGGTCGAGGTCTTCCAGGGCGAGGACCGCGACGCCCGTCGTAACATCCTGATCGGCAGCTTCCTGGTGGAGGGGCTCAGCGCCGTTCCCGCCGGCAATGAGATCGTGCTTCGCTTCGAGCTCAACGTGGACGGGATCCTGAAGGCCACGGCGGTGGAGAAGCGCACCGGGAAGCAGAAACACATCACGGTCGAGAATGCCCTCTCGAAGTTCGAGGCCGAGGAGCTCGAGGCTGCGCGGGAACGTCTGGATGAGCTCTGGGGCGAATCCGGAGAAGAAGACCAGGCCGGCGGGGAGGACACCGGTGCCGCCAGGTCCGACAGCAGAGAGGTCGTCCGTGCCAGGGCCGTGGCGGAGAAGGCCCGGCGGATGCTGCCGGACATCCCCGGCGAGGACGTGGAACAGGTGAGACAAGGCATCGAGCGCGTCGACGCCGCCCTCGCCGGCTCGGACATCAAAGCCCTGGAGAGCGCCTGCGATGAGCTCTCCGAGCTCCTCTTCTACCTGGAGTGAGACCCTGAAGCCCTCCTGCCCGGTCTGTGGAGCGCAGCTCGGGGACTCTCCATCCTGCTACCGCTGCAAAGCCGATCTCTCGGAGCTCTTCCGGCTCCGGGAGGCGGCCCGAGCCCTTCTCGCGCTGAGCCGGATCGAGTACCGCGCCGGCGCTTACGGCCGCGCCCTCGCCCTCGCCCGAGAGTCCCTCTCCGTGCACCGCACCGAAGCCGCAACGCACCAGGAGATCTTGGCCCTTTTCCGGACGGGCAACCGGGAGGAGGCGTTTTCGTTATGGTGCGGGCTCAGGAGAGACGCCTGGCCGGTGCCCGGCTCGGGCCCCTGATCAATTCCGGCGAAAACCGTTGCGTCGTCGCGGCGTCGCGTGAAACGGGCCTAGCTTCCGGTCCTCACGCAACGGCGCGACGGCGCAACGAGGTCGAAGAGGACGCTGCGTAACCGAAAACGAGATCTTCCGCGGAATCTGTGGACCGGGGCCTCCCCTTGTGGGAGTGGTCTCCAGACCACGATCTCGGCCGGAGGCCGATACGGAGCTCATCGCGGCCTGGAGGCCGCTCCCACAAGGGGCGCGAAATCGACACCAGCCGGTTTCTTGGTCCGGATGAAGAAACAACTTGGATATCGAGCGGTTAGTCAAAAGACACGCCGCCCGACGCCCACAGATTCTGCGGACGAACCAGACTTTGCGGGTAGCGGTTCCCTGGCGGCATGGCCCAGACAAGAAGGCAACATCCCTGTCTCTCGCCCGTTCGCTTCGCTCCCTAGAGGCACAGAGACCGCAGAGAAGAACAAGATGGGGCATTTGTCTTTCTCTGCGGTCTCTGCGCCTCTGCGAGAGACAGTCTATCCGTCCGAGCCCCTGAGATGCCGGAAGAACCCGACACGTCGGGAGCGCCCCTAGCGTCTCGACCAAGTGATGTCGAGGTACGAGCCAAAAGCATCTCAGCCATCGCGGCGCTCATCTGACCTCGCGAATCCCCCTTCTTGCGCCGCGACGACAGGACGCTATCTTCGTGAGCGTCGGTGCTCTGTTCTCGTTGGTGGAGGAATCGTGAAGATCGCCAGCGTCGCGCTCCTCGGAGCGCTCGTTCTCTCGGCGGCAGCGGTGGCTGCTGAAAAGCCCATTCGAGCTACCGAAGCCTACCGAGAGGCCTTCGGGCCCCCGCCCGTTTCGGAAGGGCAGGACTGCATGGCCGCGGTCGTCTACCTGCCCGGCATCGGCGCCAGCGGCTCGCCCACTCGGCTCTCGCCTCTGCCTCTGTTCATCCTGACCCCGGAGAAGGCGGCCGAGCAGGCGGCGCGGGTCCTCGTGGAGGGTCACCCGATGACGGTCCGGGAGCTCGCGGTCCCGCGGCTCTTTCCTCCCAACGCGAAGCTTCGCTCGTTCAAGGCGAGCGGCGGGAAGGCCCGCGTACGCGTCGCCACCGGCGGCGCGGCGCCCTCCACCGCGCTCGCCTACCCTGCGCTCGCGTACACGCTCTCGCAGTTCGGCGTGAAGTCGGTGGTGCTGGAGGTCGAGGGGAGGCGCGCGGTCGGGCCGGAGGGGATGGCGCCGGCGATCGTGGAGCCGCCTCCGCCCGTGAGGCTCCTGGACGTGGTGGCGCCCGTCCACAAGGGCGAGAAGCCGGCAGAGATCGACGTCCTCTTCGACCGCCCGGTGTCCATGACGAACTTCTCCATTCGGACGGCCGAAGGCTCGGAGGTCCCCGGCACGACGTATCTCTCCATGTTCGACATGGCCGTCGTCTTCAAGCCGGCCGACCCCGCCGTCATCCTGCGCGACGCCCCCCTCTCCCTCTCCTGGGCGCTCCAGGACAAGACGGGCAAGCCCGCCACCGGCAGCCGGTCAATGAAGGTGCGGATCCAGGAGCACACGGACTAACTGTTTCCCGGGACCGATGAGGGGCCTCTGCTCGGTCCGAGTGCCCCCTCGGCTGACTTTCGCCAGGTGGCCACGGCCCCGGTCCAGCGCCGGGGGCTCCCTCCGGCTCGTCTCCGCTCCCTATTACTTCGAGTACTTGTTCAGGCCCTGGAGGTAGCGATCCATGGTCTCCTTCGCGTTCGCCGCGCCCCGGGAGCTGAGGTCGGAGGCTACGACCTGAGTGAGGGCCCTGCCGATCTCGTCTCGCCGGCGCTTGTCCGGCTCCGGCAGCTCGTACAGCTGCACACCCTTCTTCTTCATCGCGTCGACCGCCCTCGCTTCCTGTCCCGCGATGATCTGTTCGACCTTTTCCGGCATGGAGCCCGAAAGCGCCAACATCTCCTTCCGGACCTTCTCCGGAAGACGGTTCCACGCCTTCGCGTTCATCAGGACGGGTACGGGCAGGCAACCGAAGTCCATATCCGTGTAATGCTTTGCGATTTCCGAGAGCTTCAGCGTCTCGTGCATCGAGACCGGTTGGGTGAGCACTCCGTCCAGCGCACCCTTCTGCAAGGCGTCGTAGGCTTCCGCGATGGAGAGCGCAACCGGCACGCCCCCGGCCTCAGCCCAAGCCTTGGATAGATACCCGAAGGTCCGGACCCTGAGCCCCTTGATTTCGGCGAAGCTCCTCACCGGCTTCGTGCTGATGAGCTGGTAGTGCCAGACCGCCGAGGAGAACAGGTACTTCACGTTCGCCTTGTCAAACTCCGCGGCCATGGGCGGATAGGTCCTTACGAGCTCGTCCATGGCGGCTGTTCCGCTCCGCAACGTCCGGGCGACCACCGGCGTCGCGTTGGGGATCATGGAGAGGGGCGTCTTGGCCGGAGAGAGCGCCGGGCTTATCCAGCCGACGTCGTACACACCCGCCCCGAGCGCATCGATGCACGCGTCCGCCTTGGCCAGCGTCCCGAGGAAGTAGGTCTCCAGCCGGATCTTGACGCCGCTTCTCTTCGATACCTCGTCGAAGAACCAGAAGATCGGTTCGTCCACGACACCCTGGGGCGCGTAAGACCCGTACTTCAGCTTGATGACCTCTTCCGCGCGACAGACGGCGGGCGAGAGCCAGCAGCCAACGAGAGCCAGGGCACATGCAGCAACGGTCCGCACCAGCGCTTGTCTACGCATTATCTTTCTCTCCTTCTGATAATCCGCCTTCGTCGGCGGTGACCGATGCTCAAAGGCACCTCTACATGAGACTGGGGAGGTACAACGCAATGATGGGGAAGGAGATCAGCGTTGCGACGCAGAGGAGATTTGCGAACACGAAGGGTAGAGCCCCCCTGAAGATCTTCTCCAAAGACAGGTCCGGCACCATCCCGGCGACGACGAAGCAGTTCACGCCGACCGGTGGCGTGATCAGGCCGATCTCGCAGAGCAGTACGCAGAGGACGCCGAACCAGATCGGGTCGTAGCCGAGAGTGAGAATCGTGGGAAAGAGGACGGGGATCGTAAGGGCCATCATGCTGATGCCGTCGAAGAACATGCCGAGGAAGAGATAGAAGGCGCAGATGAGCGAGAGGATGACGACCCTGTGCACCGGCAGGTCCGACAGGAACGCCGATACGACGAGGGGCACCCTCGACATCGTGAGGAACCGGGTGAAGATCATGATCCCGACCACCACGAACAGGACCATCACCGTCGTGCGGACGGCGCTCAGGAGGGCCCCCTTCAGAGTCGGCCAGTCGAGCGTGCGCGTCCTCAAGGCCAGGAGAAAGGCGACCAGCGCCCCTACGCCGCCCGCCTCGGTGACGGTGAAGTACCCCGTGTACAGCCCGCCCAGGACCACGCCGGCGATGACGAAGATCTCCCAACCGTACCGGAGCGACCCGAGCCGCTGCCGCCAGGACAGGCGCTCGCTGGCTGGAGGAGCCAGAGAAGGTCGCAGGGTCACCCGCAGCCACACCATCGTGCAGAAGACGGTGGTGATCAGCAGGCCCGGGAGGAACCCTGCCATGAATAACTTCCCGAGCGACTGGCCCGTGAACATGGAGTAGATGATCATCAAGCCGCTGGGCGGGATCATCGAGGCCAGGTTGGCACAGGCGGCGACGGAACCCGCGGCGAGAGAGTCGTCGTAGCCCATTCTTCGCATTTCCGGGATGCAGATCTTCCCCAGCACGGCGGAAGACGCGACGCTTGCGCCGCAGACGGCGCCGAAGCCTGCGCCGCCCACGATGGTTGCGATCGAGAGCCCGCCCGGGATGCGTCCGAGCCACGCCTTCCCCGTCCGGTAGAGCCCGTGGGCGTAGCCGCCCCGATCGGCAAATTCGCCGAGAAGGATGTAGAGCGGCAAGGTCGTACCTGATTAGCGCCAATCTTCCGCCGGGGCGGGAGTGTGACAGATCCTGTCACGGTCAGCGCGTAGAATCCGCGGCAACGCTCTCAGAGGAGGGTTGCCATGAAGATGAATCGCTTTCAGTTCCAGCCGGGCATGAGCTTG
>JACRCS010000717.1 GCA_016218905.1 Deltaproteobacteria bacterium | reverse complement strand
CTGCGGCGTCTTCCCGAAGGTGCGGATCTTCGGGAAGCTCGAGGGGAGCAATCCCGGCGGCTCGGTCAAGGACCGGCCTGCCGCGTACATGATCGAAGAGGCGGAGCGCTCGGGGCAGCTGACGCGGAACAAGATCATCCTGGAGGCGACCTCCGGCAATACCGGCATCGCGCTTGCGATGATCGGCGCGGCCAAAGGGTATCGGGTAAAGCTCGCGATGCCCGAGTGCGTGAGCCTGGAGCGCCGTGCGGTGCTCGAGGCTTTCGGCGCGGAGCTCGTCCTCTCGCCCGCGCCCGAGGGCACCGACGGCGCCATCCGCCTGGCCCACCGCATCCTGGAGGAGGAGGGGGACCTCTACTACATGCCGAACCAGTACGCCAACGAGGCCAACGTCCTCTCCCACTACGAGACCACCGGGCCCGAGATCTTCGCCCAGACCGAGGGGGAGGTGGACGTCTTCGTCGCCGGCATGGGCACGGGCGGCACCCTCATGGGCGCCGGTAGGTACCTGCGCGATAAGAGGCCCGGCGTGCAGATCGTGGGCATCGAGCCGACCCTCGGCCACGCAATCCAGGGCCTCAAAAACATGAAGGAGGCGATCGTCCCGCCCATCTACAGAGAAGAGGCGCTGAGCCGCAAGATCACCGTCGAGGACGAGGAGGCGTTCGAGATGGCGCGCCGGCTGGCGGTGGAGGAGGGACTCTTCGTCGGAATGTCGAGCGGAGCCGCGGTGGCGGGGGCCCTGCGGGTGGCGCGCGAGATGGAGAGCGGGACCATCGTCACGGTCCTCCCGGACCGAGGTGACCGCTATCTGAGCACCTCGCTCTTCCGCTCCGTCTGCGGGCGGTGCCCACCCTGAAGACATCCCGCCGGATCCGTTCGAAACCGCGACTGTCGTAATCGTCCGCCGGCAAGCACGGCATGCATCCGTCCAGGAGAGAAGATGACGGTCGAGTCCCATTCCCAGCTCGCGAAGTTCATCTGGGAGATCTGCAACCTGCTCCGGGGGCCGTACAAGCGGAACGAGTACCGCAAGGTCATCCTGCCCCTGACCGTCCTCAGGCGCTTCGATTGGCTGCTTGCGCCCACGAAGGCGCGCGTTCTCGACCAGGCTAAGGCGCTACACGGGAAACCGGAGACCGTGGTCCGCGGCGTCCTCGAGCAGGTCACCGGCCGCCCTTTCTAGAACCTCTCGAAGCTCGACTTTCCGAAGCTCCTCGACGACCCGAACCAGCTCGCCCAGAACCTTGTCAGCTACGTCAACGCCATTTCGCCGAACGTCCGTGCGGTGATGGAGCGGTTCGCCTTCGACCAGCAGATCGTCCGGATGGCGGAGAAGAAGGAGTACCGCTCCGCCCTGATCACCGCCGCCGTCACGGGGAAGGTCGACGTGCGGGGCGTTTCTGACTTCATCGGCAGGGTCGACTCGGAGCACGCACGACGACTCTGACTCGACCGCGCGGGAGCACCAAGCAACGTAGGAACGGGGACGCCGATCTCCTTGTTATCCGAGGCACGCATCAGTAGGTTATTCGCCTGTGGCACTTCGTGGCGAAGAAGGCGAAAGGAGAATGAACCGATGGCCCTGACCGTCGAGATTACGCTGCCGGACCAGGTGCTGGCCGCAGCCGGATACCCGGCAAGCGAGGCGGCTTCTCTCCTCAAAAGGGAGCTGGGGGCGTCGTTCTTCCAGCGGGGCGTGCTGAGCTTCGGACAGGCTCGCCAGCTGGCCGGGGTATCCGTCTGGGAGTTCATGGAGCTCCTGCGAGAGCGGAAGATCCCCCTTCACTACGACAAGGCCGAGTATGAGGAGGACTCCCGGACCGCTCAGGAAGTTCTTTGAAAGGGCCGGTTGTCTCGAACGCCTCACCTCTCATCGGACTCGCGGGAATCGACGCGACGAAGGCGAGGCCGAAACTATCGCCTTGGGCCAGGAGCTCCGGTCCGGCTTGCTCCTGCTCGACAACCGCGAGCCACGCCTCTTCGCAAAGAGCCTCAACCTGCGGGTGATGGGAACCCTCGGCGTCCTCAAGCTCGCGTGGCTAAAAGGGCAGGTTTCGGATCCCGTTGGCCGCGCGCGGGAATTGAGGAGGAATGGCTTCTGGTTGGACGAACGGTTGATCTCTCTGCTTGAATCGGACGTGGCGGCGCGAAGATCCTAGATCCGATTCAGGCCCCCCGCCGAAGCAAGGTCTCGCAAGGCTCAAGAGGGCACAGGCTCTGGCAGTCCGACCCCTTCGCCTCACTTTCCAACGAAAACTTCGGCCATGATCGTTCCTTCGCTGTCGGGTCCGCCTTTGCAGGTGGCTCCTCACTAGCCTCACCATAGCGCCCGTAGACTATCACGGTCAGCAACTGACTCAAACAGCCGTGGCTTGCTCGTACGCCTCCCGGATCGCATCGAGCATCTTCTTCGGCTTCACGGCATCGCCTATCACGGTTAGGTCTGCAATCCAGCCGGAAAGCTCCGCGGCCAGCTCGTCGTTCGGCCGGGACCCCAGGGCCAGGACTACGGTGTCCGCTTCAATCCGCTCCTCCCCGGAGGGGCCTTCCACCCATACGCCCCCGTCGCGGACCGCGAGGACTTTGGCCCCGGCGCGGACCGTCACGCCGAACTGTCGCAACCGCGCCAGCATGGACCAGCGGGTGCTGGGCCCGATGTCCGTTCCTATCGTCTCGAGCATCTCGACGATCGTGACCTCCTTCGTCCCTTGAGTGAGGAGACGGTAGAGTTCCTCCGGCTCCTCGGCCCGTTGAAGCAGGAGGAAACGCAGGGTCTCCGCGTCCAAGGTCCCGACTTCGGCTAGAAGCAGCGCGGTTTCGACCCCGACGGCTCCCCCTCCGACGACCACGACTCGAGAACCGGTCTCGGCGAGCCCCCTCAGGACGTCCCAGGCTTGAACCACCGCGCTGCCTGCCTCGATCGGAATCGGGACGGTGATGGGCCTCGCCCCTGTGGCGAGCACGACCTTCGCGAACCTCTCCGCCGTCACCGCGCCTTCCACGTCCGAAGCGGTGGCGTCCTTTCCATACTCCAGCGCCACGCCCAGGCGTTCGCACGCTTGGACCAGGTACTCCTTCAGGCGCCCGAACTCGCCGCGGCCCGGCGGCGCCGCCGCCAGTTCGACCTGACCTCCCGCCTCGGTCTTGCGCTCCCAGACCGTGACCGCGTGCCCGTGCTCCGCCGCAACGCGGGCGTACTCGAGCCCGGCGACGCCGGCTCCGATAACGAGGACCCGCTTGGGGGCCGAGGGCTTCGCCCCGCGACGCGCGGGACCTCGAGCCCGCGGATCCGGGTGGGCAGGTATAGCTTGGACATGCCGACCTCCTTCTATTGGCTAGATCCGATAGAATCGTTCGTCGAACTCGGGGCGGCCCGCGTACCGCTTCAGGAACGCCGCCGGAGACCGCTCGTGGTCTCGCAACGCCGCTCCGTCGATAGGGATGCCCGCCCGATGAAAGGCTGCGATGACGGCCTCAGGCTCTGGCGGACAGCCCCATACCGGGATCGCCTCCTGAGCGCCCGGGTCCTTCCGGTGCAGCCTGGACATGCAGTTGCCGAGCAGCACGGTCTTTCGCATGCCCGGCGTGGGCCGCATCGCCTTCCCGGTGAGGATCTCGACGTCCTCCCACGGCTCGCCCTTCCATGCCCGGAGAAGCTCCTGGAGGACCAGCCCGTTGAGCACCGAACAGTACGTGCACATCGTGGAGTCGTACTTCCGGTACTGCAGCCCCCGAACCCCCTTCTTCGCCAGCGGAGCCGGAAGCAGGTCGTCCGGTGTGTAGGCAAAGGAGGGCTCGTGGTAGGCACTCACTGCCGCGAGGCTCTCTCCGCGCACCTCCACGTCGGACAGGTCGAGGGGACGGCCGCGGTTTCGTCCGGCGTGCACCAGGTGAGGGACCTGAGCCGGATCCTGGCCGAGAAGCCGGGCCCCCACCAAGTCGGCGGAGAGCAGGTCCGGCGAGGCCACCAGCAGGTCGCTGCGGCGAGCCCAGCCTTCCACGGCCGGCCCCCGCTCGAGGCTGTAGATCCCGTCGATCAGGGTCAGCGAAGGCGGCAGTCGGTCCCCCAGGCGGGCAATCCTGTAGTGGAGGTCTCGTTCCGGATCCGGACTGTGGCACTTCTTGCGCGAAGGGATGTCGATCGTTCCCTTGAGGTTCTTGATCCCCAGACTGACCCGGGTCTGGGCGTGGGTCTTGAGCACCGGGAGGTCGACGACGAAGTCGCTCTCCAGGAAGTCGGCGTTGAAGTTGAGCTCCACCCCGCCGCCGAGGTCCACCGGCTCGAAGGGGCGCTCGAACACATTGAGCACCTTCACCCCGTAGCGCTTCTTCAACTTGCCGTAGCCGAGCCGCTCGAACGCGTCGGCGGGGGTCAGGCGGTCCTTCCGTTCCCAGGTGACGATCCCCTCCCCCAGGGTGATGTCGTCGACGCCCTGCTCCTTGAGCAGCTCCACCACGTCCTCGACGACGCGCGAGGTGGTGATCACGCCGTACTTGGGGAACTCCGTGTGCCGCGACCAGAAAGCGACGTTGGGCTTGATGAAGACCCGCGCGTTGGCCGGGAGGTGATCCAGGCCGCCGCAAAGCTCTATCGCACGCCGGACCGATTCCCTCGGCTGCCTGTACCGCGTGACGGAGACAACCGCCCGACCGGACTGCCCTGGCGCCGTCTTCATGCGCTCGTCCTCCATGGGGCACTAGATGGCCTTGAGAGCCCAGCATCTTCAACGATGAGTCAAGTCTTCCGCCGAAGGCAGCTGGGGAAAGACCCCGCCTCACGCAACGGCGCAACGCTCGCAACGAAAAACCAAGGTCGGTTCTCACGTCGGGTCGCTGCGTCGTTGCGTGAGAACAAACCGGGCTTGCTTGATCTCGACGGTCTGAGGCGCAGTCTCGTTAGACGGTCAGTCCTGGAACTGGGCCGCGGTCATGTGGACGGTCAGGCCGTCGGCCTCGAACAACCGCCGGACGAGCCCGGCAGACTTGGGCACTTCGTAGTGGAAGTAGTACCGGAAGGTCGTCCACTTGCCCTCGAGGAAGGCGCGCTCGGTCTCTCCGGGCTCGGCGTTGAGGCCGGCCCGGATCGCCGCACCTTGCTGGAGCCACTGCCAGGCTACCGCCACGAGCCCGAACAGTTCCAAGTACAGAGTGGCGTCGGCGAGGAATACCTCCGGTGTAGCGCCCGCGGTCTGGTACAGGTGCGCCGTGAGCTGCTCCAGCTCGGACAGCGCCGCGTCCAGCCGTGCGGCGTAGGGGGCCAGGGCCGAGTGGTTTCCCGCAGCCGTGATCGCCGAACGGACGGTTTCGCCGAAGAGCGCAAACCCTTTGCCTCCGTGGAGGCGCACCTTGCGTCCCAGGAGGTCCAGCCCCTGAATGCCGGTGGTGCCCTCGTGGATCGGGTGGATCCGCATGTCGCGGAAGAGCTGCTCCAGGGGGAACTCGTCGCAGTAGCCGTAGCCCCCGAGGATCTGGAGCGCCTGGCTGGTCGTGAGGACGCCCATCTCGGAGGGATAGCTCTTGGCGACGGGGGTGAGCAGGTCCAATAGCAGCGCCGCGCGTTCCCTCTCCTCCCCGGCCGCCACGTGGGCCAGGTCGGCGTAGCGCGCGCACTGCAGCAGGAGAGAGAGTGAACCCTCCACCACGGAGCGCTGGAACAGCAGCATGCGGCGCACGTCGGCGTGCTCGGCGATCGGCACCTGCGGGGCATTCGAGCCCTTGGCTGCTGCGGGCCGGCCCTGCAGGCGTTCCAGGGCGTAGGCCAAGGAGGAGTAGTAGGCCGCCGAGGCTACGGCCGTGGCCGCGATGCCCGTCGCGAGGCGAGCCTCGTTCATCATCGAGAACATGTAGGTCAAGCCCTGGTGAGGTTCCCCGACCAGGTAGCCCCGGCAGTCGTCCCCGTCCCCGAAGCTGAGCTGAGTAATCGGGCAGCCGCGGTAACCGAGCTTGTGGTAGACGGCGGTACAGACGACGTCGTTGGGCTCCAAGCCGCCGTCTCCGGCGTGGCGCAGCTTCGGCACCACGAAGAGGGAGATCCCCCGGATCCCAGGGGGAGCATCCTGGATGCGCGCGAGCACCAGGTGCACCACGTTGTCCACGGCGTCGTGCTCCCCGGCCGAGGTGAAGATCTTCTGACCGTGGATGCGGTAGGTCCCGTCTACGGCTGGAAGCGCTTTGGTCCTGACGTCGGCGAGGGAGCTGCCCGCCTGGGGCTCGGTGAGGGCCATCGTCCCTTGCCAGCGCCCGGCCAGCATCGGTGCGACAAAGCCGGCAATGACCTCCGCGGAGCCGAAGGTGGTCAGCAGCCTGGCGGCGGCACCGGTGAGGAACCAGTACGCCGCTGCCGAGAAATTGGCTGCATCGAAGATGAACTGGGTGGCCGAGGCGATCGAGACGGGCAGCTGTTGGCCCCCGTGTTCGTAGGGGAAGTCGGCGGCGATCCATCCTCCCTCACCGCCCACGCGTAGTACCTCCCGGACCACGGGATGGACACGGACCTGGCCCTTCTCATAGGTGGGCTGTTTCTTGTCCATTTCCGTCAGGTACGGGAGAAACAGCTCCTTCCCGATACGCCCCGCGGCGTCCAGCACCGAGTCGAAGGTATGCTGGTCGTGGTCGGCGTAGTACTCGTAGGCGGTCAGCTCCGCGACGCGGTGGACGTCGTAGAGCAGGAAGCGCAGGTTGCGGTGGCTGTAGAACTTTTCCATCATCGAGCTCCTGGGACGCCTATCGCGTTGCGATCATCTCTGTTCGAATGCCTTCCGCTCGTGGAGTGATCCGTCGGCCAAAATGACTGCGACGGAGGCCAGACCGGCGCCGGTGCCCACTACGGCCGTGAAGACGGCTTTTGAGCGCAAGGAAGCGGCCCAAGAGGGCTCCTTGGAACCCCAGGGCCGAGCAGGCGAGGATGACGGGTAGCGTCAGGGTGACCACGTTAGCGAGTGCCAGAGAGAGGGGCCGCAGGACGGGATTCGAAGGGAGGTGACGAACGGGCACCTGACGCCATTTGGCCGATTGGAAGGACTGGAGGCGGCCTCTTCCCACGTGGACTCGCACCAGTCGCCTCGTGATGGGATCGGTCAAGACGGTAACGATGACGGTCGTGATCACGAGATCGACGGCGATGCCTTGTCCTCCCCAGAAGGGGACAAAGGACATGGATCGATAGATCAGCCAGGTGACGAGGGCGCCCATTGCGAGATTGACGAGCGCAGGCTTGACGCAAAATTCGGCAATTAGAAATCTGAAGTCCTCCGACCGTTTCGTCGACATGGTCCACTCCTCGCCATTTCTTGCAGGTTTCCGTCTTCTCACAGGAGGTTTTCGAATACCCCCGCCGCCCCCATGCCCAGGCCGACGCACATGCTCACGAGCCCGTAACGCCCCCGTCGACGGGCGAGTTCATGGAAGAGAGTGGCCGCCAACTTCGCGCCGGTGCAGCCGAGCGGATGGCCGAGTGCGATCGCGCCGCCGTTGACGTTCACCCTGGACAGGTCAAGCCCGAGCTCGCGGATGACGTAGAGCGCCTGGCTCGCGAACGCCTCATTGAGCTCGATGAGGTCGATGTCCTGTAGTCGGAGACCTGCGCCCTTGAGGGCCTTCGGAATGGCGGCGACGGGCCCGATCCCCATGACAGACGGATCGACGCCCACGGCCGCGAACGAGACGAGGCGGGCGATGGGCTTCAGGCCCAGTGCGGCGGCCTTCTCTGCGCTCATGATGACGGACATCGCGGCCGCGTCGGTCATCTGGGAGGAATTGCCCGCCGTGACGCTCCCACCCTTTCGGAAGACAGGCTTCAGGGCGGCGAGGGTCTCCACCGTCGTGCCCGGGCGCGGCCCCTCGTCCGCGGCGTGGAGGAACGTCTCCCTTCGGGGCTCCCCGTTGGCGCCAGGACGGTAGCGAACGACCTCGACCGGCACGAGCTCCTGCTCGAACCTGCCTTCCGCCTGGGCCGCCACGGCCCGCCGGTGGCTCTCGGCCGCGAAGGCGTCCTGCTCCTCCCGACTGACTCCGAACCGCTCCGCCACGTTCTCGGCGGTGAGGCCCATGTCGAGGTACAAGTCGGGGCGGTCCGCCGCGAGGCCGGGGTTCGGCATGAGCAGATTTCCGGCCATGGGAACCCGGGTCATCGACTCGGCACCGCCTGCGACGACCACCTCGGCCGATCCCATCGAGACGGTCTGGGAGCCGTAGGCGAGGGCCTGGAGGCCCGAGGAGCAGAAGCGGTTCACCGTTACGCCGGCCACCGAGTCGGGAAGGCCGGCCCTGAGGGCGCAGATCCGCCCCAGGTCCATGCCCTGCTCGGCCTCCGGGAACGAACACCCGACGATTACGTCGTCCACTTCCTGCGGGTCGAGGCCCGGCGTCCGATCCAGGGCACCGCGGATGGCCGCGGAACCCAGGTCCTCGGGCCGCATGGTGCTGTAGGCTCCCTTGAACGCCTTGCCCGCCGGGGTTCGCACGGCGGTGACGATGACGGCATCTCGCACGACGACCTCTCCTATTGATTCGGGAATTGAGGAATTGCGAATGAGGAATTGAGGAATTATTAATCCCTAAATCCCTAAATCCCTAAATCCCTAAATTCTAATTCCTAAATTCTCCCTCAG
>JACRCS010000712.1 GCA_016218905.1 Deltaproteobacteria bacterium | reverse complement strand
GCTCATGCCCGGCTGGAACTGAAATGGATTCATCTTCACGGCAACCCTCCTCTGCGAGCGTTGCCTCGGATTCTACGCGCTGAGTGTGACAGGATCTGTCACACTCCCGCCCCCGGCGGAAGATTAGCGCTAATCAGGTTACTGAATGAGCCCTTCTTCCTTCAGGATCTTGGCGAAGAGGTCGTAGTTCGCGGCGACGTAGTCCGCCATCTCCTTCCCGTTCCGGTAAAGGAGGGTGAAGCGGAGGTCCCTCATCCCCTTGACGAAGGCCGGCTCCTTCATCGCCCGGGTGAAGGCGGAGTCGAGCTTCTTCACGATTTCATCGGGAATCCCCTTCGGTCCCGCCACGTTGAGGAAGGTCGGCGCCGGGATGTCGTAGCCCATGTCCTTCAGGATCGGGACCTTCGGGTAGTCGGGGGAGTGCTTGTCCGCGATCAGGAGGATGAGGCGGATCTCGCCCGAGTCGAGGAGCGACGGGTTGAAGTCGCCGGTTCCGACGAGGATGTGGCCGCCCAGGAGCGCCGCCTGGGTCTCGGGAGAGCCCTTGAAGGGCATGTGGGTGAACTGGACGTTCTCCCTCCGGGCGCTCTGCTCCATCGCCAGGTGGCCGAAGCTCCCGATCCCCGCGCTCCCGTAGGTGAGCTTCTTCGGGTTCTGGCGGGCGTAGGCGATGAGGTCCTTGAAGCTCTGGAAGGGCGAATTCCCCTTCACCGTCACCGAGACGTTCATGTAGCCGTACTGCAGGATCTGGGTGAAGTCCTTCACCGGGTGGTAGGGGACCTTGCCCGTGAGCGGCGTCACGAACATGCCCGGGTGTCCGGTGTAGCCGATGGTGTACCCGTCGGGCTTCGCGGAGGCGATCGCGCCGATGCCCACGGCGAAGGAACCGCCGGGCTTGTTCACCACCACGATGGGCTGGCCCAGGAACTTCTCGGCCTCCTTCGCGAGGATCCGGGAGGAGAGCTCGGATGAAGCCCCCGGGGGCACCGGGTTGATGAAAGTGATCGGCCTCGACGGGAAGGCCTCGGGCGACTCGGCGAGACCGGCCGTGGAGAGCGCCAGGACGACGAGGGGAGCGGCGAGAAGCGCTTTGCGAAAATCTGCCATGGTCGAGTCTCCTTTGTGAATAGGGCAGCTGTTAGCGAAGTGGGGACTTGGTGGACTGAATGGACTCAGTGGACGTCGTGGACGTACCGTCCACTTGGTCCATTAGGTCCATCCAGTCCACGCCGTCCAACAGCTCTCTTCTCCCAAAGCCGAAGACCTAATCTCTAACGCCTCCATTCAAAGGGTACGCCCGTTTCGAGTGCTGTCTCAGGTCGCGGATGAACTCCTGGACCGCCTCGTGGGAGCGGTACTTGCCCATGTCGTAGGTGTCGCGGTGGACGATCTCCTGGAGAGCCCGCCGGTAGGGCTTCTTCGGCTCCAGCGCGGGGAAGCCGAGGGGAACCAGGCTGAAGATCCGCAGGATCGGCGGGACCCGGAGGATCGGGCGGATCAGGTCCTCGAAGTAGCGGTCTACCGTCACCCACTGCGATCCCAGGCCGCAGGCGGCGGCCGCCAGGTGGATGATCTGGGTCGCGTTGGCGATGTTCTCGTCGACGACCCAGCGGCGGTCGCAGAGGCGGTTGAGCACGGTCGCCTGGGCGGTGCGGGGGTCGCCGAGCACTGCGAGGATGACGGGCGCATCGCTGAACCGGGACGCCGGCACGGTCTCCGGCAGGTTGCGATACCACGGCTGCCGCATCTCCTGGGTCCGGCTCGTCTCCAGGGCGGCGGTCTGCCGCTCCGACTCGCTCCCCGCCTCGAAGAGCTGCGCCATCAGCTTCTTGTCGCGGACCACGATGAACTCCCAGGGCTGGCCGTTGGCGCCCGACATGGCCCATCGCGCCGCCTCGAGGATCTTCTCCACGAGCTCGTCGGGGACGGGGTCGGGCCTGAACTGCCGGATGCTCCGCCTCTTCCTCGCGAGCTCGAGGAACTGGTCGATCTCCATCGCTGCCTCCTGCTACTTCGACGCGCTGTACTTCTTGAGGATGCCTTCCATCTGCGCGGCCAGGGCCTTGTTGGCCTTGATCGCGTTGACGTCCTCCTGGAGCTTCTCGCCGGGGATGAAGGGCCGCCAGACCCCGGCCCAGCGGGCGAGGGCCTCCTCCACCTCCTTGGTGTCGTTGAGCTTCCGGAAGACCCTCCGCAGGTGGTTCACCTTGTCCTCGGGGACCCCGGGCGGGAGGAGGAAGGCCCGGCTGTTGGTCGTGATGGTCCGGTAGGCGTCGGCGAGCTCCCTGGGAACCGCGACGCCGATCTCCTTCAGCGTCGGGAGGTTCGGGAGCAGCGAGCTCCGCTCCTCCCCCACCACGAAGAGGGGCACCACGTCGCCGCTCTTGGCCGCGATGGAGATCTCGGTCTCGGAGGAGACGATCGCGTCCATCTCCCCCTGGGCCACCGCGAGGAGGACGGACTTCATGCCCTTGTAGCCGGTGACCACCCGCGCATCGAGGTTGAGGATCTCCGCGGTGACCGCTCCGGCGTTGGCGATGTAGCCTCTGCTCGACGAGGCGCCGATCTTCAGCCCCTTGGCCTTCCGGAGACCTGCCAGGCTCTTCTCCTGCATCTTCGGCGAGACCGCCAGGACCGTCAGCTCGGGCGCGACGCCGGTGAGGAAGTTGAACTTCTCGGTCACGTACTGGGCACCCGGCGACCGGAGGAGGTCGTTCAGGAGGAGCGGCATGGTGCCCTCGGTGAGGAGCGTCAGCCCGTCCCGGGGCCCTTCGGCGTACGTCCAGTTGTCGCCCTCGAGGCTGCCGCCCGTCATGTTCTTCACGACCACTTTGGCGCCCGTCTCCTTCGCCAGGAACGGGACCATGATGCGGGTCAGGACGTCGGTGCCCCCGCCGGGCTCGGCCGAGACGACCCACGTGATGGTCTTCCCTCGGTAGAACGCCTCGGTCTCCTCCGAGCCCCCGGGCCGGGGCTGAGGCGAGCCGAAGGCGGAGCTCCCCGAGAGGGTTCCGAGCAGGATCGCGAACCAGACGGCGTGTCTCGTCACGGTGACCTCCTTCGAGAGATCGAGTTCACCCCCGTTCTCCTCCGCCTGCGCTCATCCCCACCCCAGAGCCCGGGGCAGGAGGCCCGGGTAGAGGTCGGTCTGCATCAGGCGGATCAGCAGCACGTAACAGAGGACCGCCAGGGACGCCCCGAGGCCGAGCGCCGGCCCCCAGCCGGCGCCGCGAGCGCGGGCGTAGCCGGCCGAGTAGCCGGCCAGGCCGGTGAGAAAGCCGAGGAGGTAGATGGCGGCGCAGAAGCCGACGAGCCAGAGCCCCTCCCGGAGAAGGGCGCGGGCGGCGGGCTCTCCCTCCCGCTCGCCGGTTCGGGCGGGCCGCTTCCCCGCGAGCTCGCCCAGGAGCTGGACGAGGCAGAGGAGGAGGAGGGTCCCGCCCACGAGCATCGGGACGATCTTCGCCTGGAGGAGCGGGTACCCGGCCGAGAGGGCGGTGGCGGCCCCGACGGTCAGGATCAGGAAGAGGGGAATCGAGGCGCGGGCGATCATGCGGGCACCGCCCTCCGGGCTCGTCTCGCGAGCAGCTTCTTCACGGGCTCGAGGCTGTAGAGGCAGACCATCACGGCCAGGACCGCGAGGCAGCCCGGGCGCAGGAAGAAGAGCGCGCCCCGCGACTGGAGCGAGATCCAGAAGAACTCCTCGAAATAGAGGCCGAGGATGAAGCCGAGCAGGAGGGAAGCGCGGTTGTAGCCGAAGCGCTTCATCAGAAGCCCGACCCCGGTGAAGACGATGGTGACCACCAGGTCTCCCAGGTGCCCGTTCGTGACGTAGCTCCCGAGGAGGACGAGCGCCACGGTCACGGGGACGAGGTAGCGGGAGGGGAGCGCCACGATCCGGCTCAGGCGGCAGTAGCCCGCGATGACGTAGCAGAGCGCCCCGCCGATGACGTTCGCCAGCGCCAGGCCCCAGAAGAGCGTGAAGGCGAGGCCGACCTCGTTTCGTAGCATCTCGGGGCCCGGGATGATGCCGTGCATGAGTAGCGCCCCGATGATGAAGGCCATGCTCGTGCTGCCCGGGAGGCCGAGCGCGAGGGTCGTCAGGAGCGCGCCCCCCTCCTTGGCGTTGCTCGCCGCCTCGGGCGCGATGACCCCCTCCACGCACCCCGTCCCGTAGCGTTCGGGATCTCTCGAGGTGTGCTTCGCCATCCCGTAGGCGACGAAGGTCGCGGCTCCGCCCCCGATCCCCGGGATCACCCCGATCAGGTAGCCGAGGACGCAGCTCCGGAACCAGAGCCAGCGGTGGGCGAATACGTCCCGCATGCCCTGGTGGATCTGCCGCCGGAGCTCCCGGCCGGCCCGGACCCGTTCCACCGGGACGACCGACTCCCCGGCCGCGCCGAGCTCGCTCAGCTCGGCCCCGGCGAAGAGGCCCATGGTGACGGGGATGAGGTCGAGCTTGCCGAAGAGCACGGTGCTTCCGAAGGTGAGGCGGGCGACGCCGGTGCTCTCCTGAAAGCCGATGAGGGAGATGAAGATCCCCAGGAACCCGGAGATGAGACCCTTGACCGGGGCCTCCTTGCTGAGGACCGCGAGCAGGCTCAGGCCGAGCACGATCACGAGGAAGAGCTCGGGTTTCCCCATCGCCATGACGAGCGGCCGCACCACGGGGATCATCACGAAGCCGAGGACGACCCCCAGGAGGGAGCCCAGAGACGCCGACAGGAGCATGGCCCCCAGGGCCCGCCCTGCCTCCCCCTTCTGGGTCATCGGGAAGCCGTCGAGCATCGTCGCGACGCTCGTCCCCTCCCCCGGGATGTTCATGAGGATCGACGTGATGGAGCCGCCCGTCGAGCTGATGGCCGTGATCGCCATCAGGAGCGAGAGCCCCGCGACCTTCTCCATGCCGAAGGTGAGCGGCAGGAGCAGGGCCATGGCGGTGAGCCCGCCGATGGCCGGCACGATCCCGATGAAGATCCCGATCGAGACGCCCGCCACCAGGAACCCGAGCGCCGCCGGATCCGCGTAGTGGACGAGCCCCTGAAGGAAGGCGTCGAGCATCCGCTCCCCTTCTCCCCTAACTCCTAGCCCCCAGCGCCCTAACTCCCAACCTCTAACCCCTAACGCCTAAGTCCTAACCCCTACGTCACTGGTCCTTGAGCCTCGCCTCTTCGAGCTTCATCCGGTGATTGCAGAAGGGGCACATCACCTCCGCGTCCGGGATCTTCTCGAAGTAGATGTCGCAGTACGCCTCCCGGCTGCACTCCGTGCACTTGAACCAGATCTCTTTCGCCATGTTCGCGCTCCTTCCGCTTCATTGGGTCGGGGTCGGCCCTCCGGCAGGCGGCTCCCCTCCTACCGGTCCACCGCCGTGGGCGCGCCCGCGATCCTTCCCTTGTCGATGAACTCCTCCAGCCGGATCCGCTTCATGACTTCGTCCGGGACCTTCAGCTTCTCGGAGAAACGGGTCGGCGGCGCTGGCTTCGTCGCGTCGATGCCGCCCTTGGTCGTGGTGACCCCGTCGATGGAGGGGTCGAGCTTCGCGCCGCGGCACCCCGGCACGACGACCAGGTCCCGGTCCCACTGGCTCCTCGTCGCCACGGCCCAGAGCACCCAGCGCTCGTCGTAGATGTCGATGTCCTCGTCGACGACGATGACGTGCTTGGTCATCTCCGAGGCGGCCAGGGCGGCCATGATGACCTCCTTCCCCTGGCCCTCCATGGTCTTGCGGATCTGGATATAGGCGTGGAAGCGGCCCGAGCCGGAGACGGGGCAGTAGACCCTCTGGACCTGGGGGATGAGGCGCTTGACGACCGAGTAGATCGTCCCCTCTTCCTGGGTCCCGCCGTAGTTGTTGTTGATGCCGACCATGAAGGAGTGCCACAGAGCGTCCTTCCGGTGCGTAACGGCCGTCACCTCGAAGACCGGGCTCATCTGCTGCGGGCCGGAGTAGCGCGGGTACTCCCCGAAGGGTCCTTCCAGGTCGCGTTTCCCCGGCTGCATGATTCCTTCGATGACGAACTCCGCGTCCGCCGGCACGAGGAAGTCGTCCCCCAGGGTCTCCGACGGCACGAGCCTCAGGGGCTCCTCGGCGACGCCGCCCGCGGCCGCGTAGTGGCTCTCGGGGTAGGCCATCCGGGTCTGGCAGCCCATGATGAAGGCGGGGTGGTGGCCGACCCAGTAGGCGACCTTCATGGGGCGGCCCCGCTCCTCGTGCTTCTTGAGGTTGTAGGCGGAGTGGGTGAAGGGGGTGAGGAGGCAGCGGATCTCCCGGGGTCCCGCGACGAAGCCGCGGTGGAAGGTGCCGTTGTCGATGCCGCTGTCGGGGTCGTAGCAGGTGAACATGCCGGCCGTGATGTAGTGGCCGGGGTCCATCTCGTGGTGGCGGAGCATCGGGAGCTTCCGGAGGTCGACCTCGTCTCCGAGGAGGACCCTCTCTTTCGAGGCCGCCTCGCTCCTGGGGACCACCACCGGCTCGATACGCGCCATGTCGGTGCGCCTTCGCCACTCGATCGCCACGTCCTCGAACGTGGAGCCGATGGCGTAGGCGAGCTTCCTGCGGTCTCCCAGCACGTTGATGACGCAGGGGAACGCCGACTTCTCGCGGCTCGCGCTGACGATGTTCTCGAAGACGATGAGGGGAAACTTGTTCAGTCTTTCGAAGTGACGGGCGATGGCCGTGCACTCGTGCGCGGAGTCGATCTGCTTGGCGATCCGGATGACGTCCTCCGGGTGGTCCTGCTCGTAGGTGGCAAGGAACGTCCTCAAGTCTTTCGCCATCTCAGGTCTCCTCGAAGAAGGCTGCGCCGCGGGGCGATCGCCGCCGTAAATGATGCTTCCGGGCCTACTCTTCCAGCGAATCCTCCAGTTCCAGACGCTTCCTCCTCACCTTCCCGAAGAGCGGCGTAATCAGCAGGACGGCGCTCGAGACGAGGAGTACCGCAGTGATGGGGCGCTTGAAGAAGATCAGAGGATCTCCGTAGATCAGGGACTGGCGCAGAGCGATCTCGAACATCGGCCCGAGCACCATCCCGAGGAGAAAGGGAGCACCTTCATAGTCGAACTTCCTGATCAGGTATCCGAAGACCCCGAAGACGACCATGATCAGGATCTCGTAGACGTTGTTGTTGAGCGAGTAGACGCCCAGGAAGCAGAAGATCAGGATCAGGGGGAAGAGGATGTTGTAGGGGACCTTCAGGATCCGGACCCAGAGCCCTATGAGGGGCAGGTTCAGGACGACCAGCATCACGTTGCCGACGTACATGCTGCAGACGGTGCCCCAGAAGAGGGCGGGGTGGTTCGTCAGGAGCAGCGGACCGGGTTGGATCCCGTGGATCACGAAGGCGCCCAGCAGGACGGCCATGACGATGTTCGCGGGGATCCCCAGGGAGAGGAGGGTGACCAGCGAGCCGCCCGTGGCCGCGTTGTTGGCCGTCTCGGGTCCCGCGACCCCCTCGATCACGCCGGTCCCGAACTTCTCCGGGTGCCGCGAGAGCTTCTTCTCGACGGTATAGGAGATGAAGGTCGGGATCACGGTGCCCGCGCCCGGAAGGATGCCGAGGAAGAACCCGATGATCGAGCCCCGGACGATCGCCCACCGGGAGTCGATCCAATCCTTCGCCGTCGGCAGGAGCCCCTTGATCCGCGCGGCGAAGACCTCCTGCTTGATCGTCTGGTCGAGGTTCGTCAGCACCTCTCCGACGCCGAAGATCCCCATGGCCGCCGGCACGATCCCGAAGCCGTCCATCAGGGTGATGCTTCCCGTCGTGAAGCGGGTCGCGCCGCTGATGGGATCCTGCCCCACCGTCGAGACCGCGATGCCGGCGGCCGCCATGATCAGGCCCTTCAGGACCGACCCCATGCAGAGGTAGGTGACCATCGTGAGGCCGAAGAACATGAGGGCGAAGTACTCGGGCGGGCCGAACTTGAGCGCCCAGCGCGCGAGGACGGGGGCGAGGAGCATCAGCCCCGCGATGCTCACGGTGCCGCCGATGAAGGACCCGAGGGCCGACATGCCCAGGGCGGGCCCCGCGCGACCGCTTCGGGCCATCTTGTACCCGTCGAGGCAGGTGACGATGGAGGCCGCCTCGCCGGGAATGTTGACCAGGATGGAGGTGGTGGAGCCTCCGTACATGGCGCCGTAGTAGACGCCGCACATCATGATGATGGAGGCGACCGGCTCCATGCCGAAGCTGACCGGCAGGAGCAGGGAGATCGTCGCCACCGGGCCGATCCCGGGGAGCACTCCGATGAGCGTCCCGATGAGGACTCCGATGAAACAGAAGAAGAGGTTCTGGAGGCTGAGCGCGACACCGAAGCCGACGGCGAGGTTGTGGAGGATGTCCACGGTCAGATCCCCAGGAGGCCGGTCGGAAGGGGTTGTTTGAGGAGGACCACGAAGCAGAGATGGATGCCCGCCGTCGCGCAGAGCGCGACGAGGACGATCTGCTTCCAGCTCCTCTCTTCCGCCAGGCCCATCAGGGCTGCCGAAAGCAGGAAGAAGGTGACGAGATACCCCAGCCTCTCGAAGAGGAGTCCCGCCAGGAGGAGGATCCCGACCACGCCCGAGACCCTCTTCCAGCCTTGGCTGAAGAGCGGCCCGGCTCTCGCGGCGCTCGCCCGCGACCGGAGACCCGCGCCGATCAGGACGAGAGAGAAGAGGCTGATCAACGCGCCGAGCACCAGGGGAAGCATGCCCGAGCCGGGTTCGGCGAGGGTGCCCAGCGGGTAGACCGACGACCACACGCAGAGGCCGACCCCGCCGCACAACCAGAAGACGCCGCTGATCAGGTCTCGTTTCACGATCGCCTCGCCGCCTCCCGGCCGCGCTTCCTCCCCCAGTCGGCCGGCTTTCGTTCCGGTTCCTACCCTTCCGCTCGGCAGATCCGGCAAGGGATGCCCCGCAGGTCGACGGTACCGACGCCCGGATCGTAGGGAGGCTCGCTGCGGGTCAGGACGTTGATGTTCGAGCGGTCCCAGCCGGAGAGGGGGGAGCGGTCCTCCGGGAACCACCAGCCGAAGGAGGTCACGACCGTCCTCGGATCCAGGGTGTCGTCCAGGGCGAGCCGCTGGGTGATCCCTCCCTTGCCCGTCGCGATCCGGACCTTCTCGCCCTCGTTCAGGTTGAGCCTGCGCGCGGTGTCCGGGTGCATCTCGACCATGGGTTCCGGCTTCATGCTCCGCAGCGACGCCACGTGCTTGTAGCCCGTGAGCATGTAGACGTCTTCCTTCGCGTTGGTCATGATCAGCGGGTACTCGTCGGTGAGCGGCGGAAGGCTGCTCACCTCCTTCCAGTAGGGGAGCGGGCTGTACCCGAACTCGGCCGCCCGCTCGGAGTAGATCTCGATCTTCCCGGTGGGGGTGCGGTAGTCGTTCTTCCGGTACTCCCGCTTCGAGTGGAGGACCCTCTTCCGCTTCATCTCCTCGTAGGTGAAGCCGCTCGGCTCGAGCCACTCCTCCAGGGCGTCGTCGTCGCGTTCCCAGAAGTACTCCCCGAGCCCGAGCCGCTTCGCGAGCTCGTTGAGCCACTTGGTGTCCGCCCAGGCCTCCCCGGGGGGATCGACGAGCTTCGGGTACGCCCGGATCTCCTCGTACCAGCCCGGCCAGTAGCCGAGCTCCTCATGCTCCATGCCCCAGGCCGCCGGCAGCACGATGTCGGCGAGCGCGGCGGTGGGGGTCATGAAGAGCTCCGAGACGACCGTGAACTCGAGCTTCAGGAAGGCCTCGTACGTCCGCTTAGCGTCGGGGTAGCTGAGGATGGGGTTTGTGAGGAGGAAGAGCCCCGCCCGGATCCGGTAGGGCTCGCCCGTGAGCACGGAGTTCACGAAGGAGTGGGGCGGCACGAAGGCCGACCGGAGCGCGAGCTTGAAGTCGCCGCCCACCGACCGTCCCGGGACCCGGGGGAACTTGCTCAGCAGGAAGAACTTCCCCGGCCGGAGGTACGGGGCGGGCGTGAGGAACATCTCGCCGCCGGGCACGTTCAGGTTGGCGGTGAGCGCCCGCAGGATGGCCACCGCCTTGGCGGCCGGGAAGGAGATCGCCGAGGTGTCGAGGGCGTTTCCCCACTGGATGGACGCGGGCTTCGTCCCGGCGTAGAGCCTCGCGAATTCTCGGATGGTCTCCTGCGGGACCCAGGTGAGCTCCTCCACGTCCCCGAGGGTGAAGGTCCGGAGCTCCTCCACGAGCCGGTCGAAGCCGAGGCACCAGGTCTCGACGAACTCCCGGTCGTAGAGCTCCTCGTCGACGATCACCTTGAGAAGGCCCATGGCGAGGGCCCCGTCGCTTCCGGGACGGAGCCGGACCCAGAGGTCGGCGAAGGAGGCCGTGTCGATCTTCCTCGGGTCCACGACGACGAGCTTCGTACCGCTTTGGATCGCCCGCTCGAAGGTCTCCCGGCGGATCCCCCCGCTCGTGTGGTTGTTGTTGACCGCCCAGAGGACCAGGAGCTTCGGCGGGTGCTCCTCGTCGGGCACGCAGTTCCACCCGTAGGTGAGCGCCGAGGCCATGCCGGAGGGGATCCCGCAGCACCACCCCGGCGTCACCACGTTGGGCGTGCCGAAGACGCTCGCGAGGCGCTGGGCGAAGGCGAACTCGAGCCCCTTCGGTTCGCCGAGGCCGAAGGCGACGGACTCGGGGCCGTGCGCCGCCTTGAGCTCCAGGAGCTTCCCGGAGATGGTGTCGAGCGCCTCCTCCCAGGAGATCCGCTCCCACTTCCCCTCGCCCCGGGCGCCGACTCGCCTCAGGGGGTACTTGAGCCGGTCGGGGTGGTGGAGGACCTCCGGGATCGAGAAGCGCCCCTTCTTCACCGGACAGAGCTCGTTCGGAAGGCCGCTCTCCTTGTCCGGGCTGATGTCGACGACCCGGCCGTCCTCCACCGTCGCCTTGACGCTGCAGTGGCCGGGGCAGACGTGGCAGAAGGTGAAGAACTCCTGCTGGCTCTTCGACCCCGGGGGTTCGAAGCTCACGCGCATGGAGCCCCGGTCGATGAGCGCCTCGTTGAAGGGGTGGTACTCCACGTCCTCGGCGAGGCCTTCGGAGGTCAGGATCTCCTTGCCGTCGGCGTCCACCGCCAGGACGAGGCAGGAGTTGACCGCTTTCCGGTTCATGAGGACGGCGCAGCTGCCGCACTCCCCGACCCCACAGCCCTCCTTGGTCTTGACGAGCTTCAGGTTCTCCCGCAGGACCTCCAGGAGCGTCTGGGAGGGGTCCACCTGGAAGTCGTACTCCTCGCCGTTGACCTTCAGACGAATGGGCTGCTTCATCTCAAATCCTCCCCAAGCGGGCGTCCTGGAGGGCCCGGAGGATCACCTCCTTCGTGATCTCGCGGACCGTGCTCGCCCGGTACTCGGCGTAGCCGCGGATGTCGTCGATGGGCCGCGCCTCGGCCGCGGCCGCGTCCGCAGCCCGGCCGGCGACCTCGTCCGTCAGCTTCCGGCCCACGAGGGCCTCTTCCGCGTCGCGAGCCCGGAGCGCCGTGGGCGCCACGGACCCGAGCCCGATCCGGGCGGCCTCGCACACGCCCTCGGAGACCCGAAGGAGGGCGGCCGCCGAGACGATGGCGATGTCCGTCCGCCGCACCGAGTGCTTCAGGTAGGCGCCGCCGCTCCCCGGCGGCAGCGGCGGGACGTGGACCTCCCGGATGAGCTCGCCCGGCTCGAGGCACGTCTTCCCCGGCCCGACGAAGAACTCCTCCAGGGTGACCTCGCGCTCCCGTCCGGCCCTCGCCAGGACCACCGAGGCTCCAAGGACCAGGAGCGCGAGGGGCGCGTCGGCGGCGGGGGAGGCGTTCGCGATGTTTCCGCCCAGGGTGGCGAGGTTGCGGATCTGCACGGAGCTCTCGACCCCCGCGGCTTGCGCGAGGAGGTTCACGTGCCGCTTCACCACGGGGGAATTCTTGAGGGACTGGATGGTCGCCAGGGCGCCGACGCGCAGCCCGTCGGGCTCGTCGTACCGGATCGCGTCGAGCCCCGAGATGGCCTTGAGATTGACCAGGTACCGGGGGACGGCCCTGCGCTGCTTCATCTTCACGAGGAGGTCGGTGCCGCCGGCGAGCGGCGCCGCTCTACCCTCGTGGGCGGCGAGGAGGGAGCACGCCTCGTCCAGGGTCCGCGGGGAGAGGTACTCGAAGTGCGGCAGGCGCATGGCGATCCTCCTACCCGGCCCGCTCGAGGAGCTGTCGCTTGTCGATCTTCCCCTGGCCGGTCTTCGGCAGCTCGGGTAGGAACTCGAAGAACTTCGGCGTCTTGAAGGGGGCCATCCTGCGCCGGCAGTGCTCCCGGAGCTCCCCGACGACGCTTTCGGAGCCCTGCAGTCCCTCCTGGAGGACCACGAAGGCCTTCGTCTTCACCAGCCCGTCGGTGTCCTTCACGCCGAGGACCACGCATTCGCGCACCTTCGCGTGCTCTTCCAGGCACTTCTGGATCTCGAGGGGCGCCACGTAGACGCCGCTCACCTTGATCAGGTCGTCGGCGCGGCCCTCGTACCAGAAGTAGCCCTTCTCGTCCTCCCGGAAGAGGTCGTTCGTGTTCAGCCAGTCGTCGCCGATGAACGTCCGCTTCGACTTCTCGTGCTCCAGGTGGTAGTAGGTGCCCACGGCGTCGGAGCGGACGTGGAGGATGCCCGTCTCCCCCTGGGGCACCTCGCGCCCCTCCCCGTCCACGAGCCTCACCTGGACGAGCGCCTGGACCCTGCCGGAGCTGCCGGGGACGACCGTTCCGGGGCTGTCCAGGAAGAAGCCGAGGCAGCTCTCAGCGGAGCCGACCGAGTTGAGCACCTCGACGCCGAACCGGTCGGTGAACTCCGTGTAGAGCTGGGCCGAGAGGGGCTCGCCGGAGGAGATGCAGAAGCGCAGGAACGTGAGGTCCGCGTCCTTCGCCAGCGGGCTCTGGAGCATGGCCCGCATCATGGTCGGCACGGTCAGGAGGACGGTGGGCCGGTACCGCAGCAGCGTCTCGAACATGTTCTCCGCGCTGCTCCGCTCCGGCAGGAGCGCGACCGCCGCCCCGGCCCGGAACGCGAAGTTCATGCCGAGGTCCCGGGCGTAGTGGAAGAAGAGCTTGGGCGCCCGGAAGACCATGTCGTCGGGCGTGTACCGGGCCGTGTACTGGAAGGACTCGAAGGCGACCACCCCGTCGTGGTGCATGTGGGGGACGCCCTTCGACCTGCCGGTAGTCCCTCCGGAAAAGTTCCAGAAGGCGAGGTCGTTCTTGGACGTCGGCGCCGTCTCGAGGAGAGGGGACGCGCTCGCCATCAGCTCGGCGAGGGGGTACTCCCCGTCCCGGAGCGGGGGGAGATCGCCGCCGGCCACGAGGAGCACCGTGCCCTCCAGCGAGGCGGCGGCTTCCCGCACGGGCCCGAGGGTCGTCGCGTCCACGACCACCACCTTGGGGCGGACGTAGCCGAGGAAGTAGGCGTAGTCGTCGGGGAGCAGGTACGTGTACGCGTGGGTCGCCACGCCGCCGATCTTCATGGTCCCGTACCAGGCCGCGAGCCACTCCGGCGAGTCCTGCAGGACGAGCAGGACCCGGTCCTCGAAGCCGACCCCCAGCTCCCTCAGCACGTTGCCGACCCGATTCGTGAGCGCGCACAGATCGTTGAACGAGTAGCGCTCGTCCTGGTAGTAGACGGCCACCCGATCGCCCCTGCCGGCGACCACGTTCGATTCCAGGTAGTAGCTCGTCAGGTTGAGCTGGTCCGGGAGCGCGATGTCGATTTCAGGACCGGTCCTCATGAAGAGACCTCCTCATAACCGGTAATCAGTCATCAGTGATCAGTGATCAGTTCCACCTCGTGGCGGCTCCCGCCCTCCTGGGCTTCGCAACCCGACCCCCTCGTGGGGTCGACTTCGCACTTCCCACTCGCCTACGCCACGAGCCTCTCGGGCTCGTGTTCGGCGTAGCGGACGAAGAGGATCGGAATCAGCCCGAGCGCGGGCATGAGCGGGATCAGCCTCAGGACCGTCAGGACGCCCCAGGCGTCGGCCACCACGCCGAGGAGGCCGGCGCCGAGCCCCCCCACTCCGATCACGAAGCCGAGCATCAGCCCCGAGGCCATGCCCAGCCGGTCGTGGAGGATCCGCTGGCCCATGACCACCGTGACGGAGAAGCTCGAGATCAGGACGAATCCGGCCACGAACAGGAGAGGGAAGACCCAGCCGCGGGAGACGTAGGTGACGGCGAAGAGGAGCGGAACGGCGCAGAGCATGGAGGAGGCGAAGAGGCGCTTGTGGCCGATCCGGTCGGCGATGAAGCCGCCGGCCAGCGTGCCCGCCGTCCCTCCCAGGAGGAACGCGAAGACGAGCCTTCCCGCGGTGATGGGATCTCCGTGGAGGAAGGAGATGTAGTAGAAGGGCGCGAAGGTGACGATCCCCAGGAAGGCCCAGGAGCGGAGCGCCACTGCGACGATGAGGAGCGACATGGGCTTCCACGGGCGAGCGCCCGGATTCCGGGTGGGGGCGGGCGCGGGCCCCGCACGCCGCTCCCTCCCGTGGGCGGCCGACTCACCGATCTGGCCCCAGAAGAGCATCAGCGTGAGAAGCATCGCGAGCGCCGGCACCAGGTACAGGACGGTGCCGCGCAGGCCGGACAACTGCGTCGCGAAGGTGACCAGGAGCGGCCCGAGCGCCATCCCGAGGTTCCCGCCCACCTGGAAGAAGGACATGCCGGCGGCCTCGCGGGAGCCGGTAAAGAAGTGGGCGATCTTGAAGCTCTCGGGGTGGTAGAGGGCGATCCCGACTCCGTTTAAGATGACGAGCGCGAGGAGGGCGGCGTAGCCGGGCGCGAGCCCGGTCAGGCCGAAGCCCGCGTACGTGAGGATGATGGAGATCGGGAGCAGCCACCGGATCTCCGCCCGGTCCGAGAAGTACCCGAAGCAGGGTTGGATGATGGAGGAAGTCAGGTTGGAGACCATGATGGCCGCTCCCACCTGGGTGTAGTTGAGCTGAAAGGCGGACTTGAAGAGGGGCATGATGGCCGGGATGGAGGACCCGGTCAGGTCCACGCAGAGGTGGCTCGCGATGAGGACGAGCAGGATCTTCAAGTTCAGGTCGGCCCGCGTTCTTTGCATGCCTAATGTCCCGTTCGGGTAGTGCTGGCTGCCATTGAGCCCCTGCGTCGGCCGAACGGCGCTGATTCGCCGCCGTTCGTCCTGCTCATCGCGATGCGCGAACGAACCGCACGGGCCACTAGACCGCCAGGTACTCGCGCTCGACCTCCGGGTTCGCCCCGAGTTCCTCCGGAGTGCCTTGGAAGACCACCTTGCCCTTGTTGATGACGTACAGGTAATCGGAGAGCTCGAGCGCCAGGGGCAGGTTCTGCTCTGCCAGCAGCACCGAGATGCCCTCCTCCTTCAACTGCCGGACGACCCGCCCGACTTCCCGGACCACCAGGGGCGCGAGCCCTTCCGAGGGCTCGTCCATGAGGACGAGGGCCGGGTTGGAGACGAGCGCCCTGCCGACGGCGAGCATCTGCTGCTCTCCGCCGGAGAGCTGGTTTCCGCGATTCCGAAGCCTCTCCTTGAGCCGCGGGAAGACCGAGAAGACCCGCTCCTCGTTCCAGGCGCCCTTCCCGCGCTGCTGCCGGGCCGCGATGGCGAGGTTCTCCCAGACCGTGAGGGAGGGGAAGATGTGCCGTCCCTGGGGGACGATCCCGACGCCCAGGCGCGCGATCTCGTAGGGTTTCCGCCCGGCGATCTCGTCGCCCTTGAAGCGGACCCGGCCGCGGCGCGGAGGAGTGAACCCCATGATCGACCTCATGGCCGTCGTCTTCCCCATGCCGTTTCGCCCGACGAGCCCCACCACGCCCCCCGGCGGGACCCGCAGCGAGAGACCCTGGAGGACGTAGCTCTCGCTGTAATAGGTGTGCACGTCGTCGAGGACGAGCACGTCAGTCATAGCACGCCCCCAGGTAGACGTTCCGGCACCGCTGGTTGGCGCGGATCTCGGCCGGCTCCCCGTCCGCGACGAGCTCCCCCTGGTGGAGGACGATCATCCGCTCGGCGAGCTCGAAGGCGATGCTCATGTCGTGCTCGACCATGAGGACCGTCACGTCCTTCAGGAGGTTTCGGATGATGCCCGCGAGCCAGACGGACTCCGACGAGGTGAGCCCGGCCATGGGCTCGTCGAGGAGGAGGAGCTTCGGTCGCCCCGCCACTCCCACCAGGATCTCCACGAGCCGGGTCTCGCCGTGGGAGAGCGCCCCGACGGGGTAGTCGCGCTTCTCCCAGAGCTTCAGCTCCTTGAGGAGCTCCTCGGCCCTCTCCCAGAGGTGCCGGTGCTCCGAGAGCGGTCGGAACATCCCGTAGCGGCAGCGGTCATGGGCTTGGAGGGCGAGGAGGAGGTTCTCTCTCAGCGTGAACTGCGGGAAGAGGTCCGTGACCTGGAAGGTCCGGGCGAGGCCGAGGCTCGTTCGCCGGTGGGCCGGCGTCTTCGTGACGTCCGTGCCGAAGAGCCGGACGGTGCCCTGGGTCGGGAGGAACTCTCCGCTGATCAGGTTGAAGAGCGTCGTCTTTCCGGCGCCGTTGGGGCCGATCACCGCGATGCGCCGCTCCTCCGCCGCGACCGTGAAGGAGACGTCGAAGACGACGGTCAACGCGCCGAAGCTCTTCGAGAGGCTCTCGACCCTCAGGGCTTCCATGGAAGATCCTCCGAAGCCTCGAGGACGAGTCTGCCGGCCGCCGGTTCTCCCGCCGGCGCCGGATTGGCGGCGGGCGCCCCCTCCGCCGACCCGCCGCCGCGGATCCGGACGGAGAGCGTCCGGAGGAACCCGACGATGCCTCCCCGGAAGAAGAGCACGACGAGGATGAAGATGATCCCTTCGATCCCGAACCAGTACATCGTGTAGCTGCTGATCCAGTACCGAAGCCCCGTGTACGCCAGCGCTCCCCACAGCGGTCCCCAGAAGGACCCGATGCCGCCGATGAACATCATCATCATGGCGTCGCCCGACCAGAGCCAGTGGAGCTCGGACGGGTTCACGTAGCCGGTGAAGCAGGCGTAGAGGATCCCGCCGACGCCGGCGAGGAGGGCGGAGAGATTGTAGGAGATGTACTTGTAGACGAACGTGTTATAGCCGAGCGCCGCCATCCGGTGCTCGTTGTCCCGGATCCCGGCGATCGCGTGCCCGAAGGGAGAGTTCACGAGCCGGTAGAGGAACCCGAAGCAGACGACCGCGACGGTCAGGACGAAGTAGTAGAAGGCCGTCGTTCCGGCCGTGTCGAGGAAGGGGGCGAGGCGGGGCCGTGCGATCCCCCTGATGCCGTCGTACCCAAACGTAAGGTGCTGGGCGGGGTACATGGCGATCGACCACACCACGTGACCGAAGGCGAAGGTCACGATCATGAAGTAGAGACGCTTCACGCGCAGCGCCAGCACGCCGAAGAAGGCGCTCAGGACGAGCACCGCCGCGAGCGCGATGAGCGCCACCACGTAGAAGTTCGTCACGATCCCGCGGGTGGTCAGGATGGCGACCATGTAGGCGGCCGAGCCCCAGAACATCGCCTGGCCCAGGGAGACGAGCCCCGTGTAGCCGGTGAGGAGGTTAGCGCTGCAGACGTAGATCCCGTAGATCAGGATCGACGAGGCGAGCGTCACCGCGTAGCTCGGCAGCAGAGGGATGCCGACGGCGAGGGCGGCTCCGGCCGCCATGAGAAAGAAGGAACTCCGCTTGAGGCCCCTCATGCGGCCGCCCGGCCGAAGAGGCCTGAAGGCTTCACGAGGAGCACGATGACGACCAGGAGGTAGATCGTGAGCGAAGCGTAGCTCGGCCAGAGCATCTTGCCGAGCGTGTCGCTGACGCCCAAAAGGAGGCAGGTCGCGAGGCAGCCCCCGAGGCTCCCGAGGCCTCCGACGATGACGACGGCGAGGGCGAGCATGATCACTTCCAGGTCCAGGCCGACGTGGAGCCCCAGGATCGGCGCCCCGACGAACCCGCCGAAGCCCGCGAGCAGGGCACCCACCGCGAACACCGTCGTGAAGACCAGGGGAATGTTGATCCCCAGCCCGGTCGCCGTCTCCTTGTCGTCCACGCCCGCTCGCACGATGGCTCCCCAGAGCGTCCGCTCCTGGAACCAGTAGAGCCCGACGAAGACCACGGCTCCGAGGCCGATCAACATGAGCCGGTAGGCCGGATAGGGCCGTCCGAAGACCGTAACCGGCGAGGCGAGGGCCTCGGGCGCCTGGACCCAACGAGGCGTGCCCGACCAGAGGAAGAGCGAGAGATCGCTCAGGACGAGGGCCAGGGCGAAGGTGAGGAGGATCGACTCGTGGCCGGCGAGCCCGCGGACGCGGCGGATCAGGAAACGCTCCGTGAGGAGCCCGAGGAGCGCACCGCCCGCCGCGCCGGCGGCCAAGGCCAGGAGAAAGCTCTCCGTCGCTTCGAGGACCGTCAGCCCCAGGTAGCCGCCGACCATGAAGTAGGAGCCGTGGGCCAGGTTTACGGTCCCCATGAGCCCGAAGATGAGGCTCAGGCCGGCGGCCACCAGGAAGAGCAGCATCCCGAAGGCGACCCCGTTCAGCATCTGAGCGAGCACCAGGCTGGGGGAGAGTTGCACGCGTTCGGCCCTCTCGGACGGGGTTCAGGACGCCACCGGCGGAACCGCCTCCTCCCGGTTCGCTACTTGCCCGGCATCACCGTGTAGCCCTGGGGCGGCTGGCGCACCTGGGGGATGACGTCGAGGACGACGTTCCTGACCTCGTTTCCGACTTGCCGCGCCTGCAGGATCAGGACGTCCCGCACCACGTTGCCGTTGCCGTCGACGCTGACGGTGCCGCTCACGAGCCCCTTGATCTTGGTCGACCGCATGGCCTTGAGGAAGGCGTCCGTGTCCTCGACCTTACCCTTGATCGCTTCGAGGGCGGTGCAGATGAACTTCATGCTCTCGTAGCCCGTCGCTACGTCCGAGTTCATCAGCTTCTTGTTCCCGTACTTGGCGTAGTACGCGGCGGTGAGGCGCTTGTTCTCGGGGCTGTCGAAGGAGAGCGCGTAGTAACCGCCGCTCGACACCCCGATCATCTTCTCCTTGAACGTCTTCAGGGTGAAGTAGTCGGCGGTAAAGGTCCAATGGGTGCAGAGCTTCGCCTTCTTGTCGAGGCCGAGCTCGAAGTACTGACTGATGAACCGGTTGATGGAGATGTCCCCGGGAATGAAGGGGAAGATCGCCTCCACGTCAGGATTGAGGCGGGCGAAGTAGGGGGCGAGGTCCATCTCTCCCAGGGGCCAGAGAATCGTCTGGACGATCTTGCCGCCGCTCTTCTCGAACTCCTGCTGGAAGGCCCAGAGCTTCCCGTGAGAGCCCGCGTAGTCGGGGCCCATGAGCGCCATCTTTCGGTAGCCGAGCTTCTCGTACGCGTAGCGCCCCAGTGGGAGCTCCACCTGCCCGTCGGCGTAGCCCAAGCGGAAGATGTAATCGTTGCCCGGAAGCGTCACTCTCTCCGCGCCCGCCATCCCGACCACGATCATCGGGACCTTCGCCTTTTCCATGTAGCCCCGGACGGCGATGGCGGCGGCGCTGTTGGTTCCGAAGAGAACCATGTGGACTCTATCTTTTTCCACGAGCTTTTGGGCGACTTCGACGGAGATCTTGGGATCGGTCTTGTTGTCGTACTCGATCACTTTGATGGGGCGCCCGGCAATTTTGTACCCGATCTCCTGGAGGTAGAGGTCGTAGCCCATCTTGGCGTTCATGGAGGTCTCGGACATGACGCCGGTCATTTCGAGGTTGATGCCGATCTTGATGGGCTCTTTGCTCTGCTCGACTGCAGCGTCGGAGAAAGCGACGAACGACAGGAACACCGCGCAAACGCCTGCAGCAACGAGATGCGAGGGTCTTGGGATCATGCCTCTCTCCTTCGCAATGAGTTCCCGTTTCGGTTCCCAGCTCGTGCCCGTCCGGAAGTGCCTTTCCGGATGGAGTCGTCAGTTGTCGGTCGTCAGTCAAGAACCACAGGCTGAGCGGCGCTTTGAGCCGAAGGCCACTCCCTCACTGCTGCGCGCGCCCGGACGAAGATGAGCTTATTCCGGACGTCTCTCTCGCGAACCGTCCCTTGGGCGTCCGGGGGACTGCACCCGCGGCGCTCCGAAGGCGCAAACAACGTCTCATATGGGAATCACAAGGCGCACCCGTGAGACCTTCCAAGTCTAGGGAACGAACGTCGCGTGTCAATAGTCTAAAAATGCGTTTTGCGCTCGAGCGACGCGAGGCGCAGGAAGGGGCAACAATTCTCGCGAAGAATGGCGGGGAATCCTTTGAATCGGTAGTTGCCAGCCCGCCCGGCTCCAGTTCCAGGCGGGACACGGCCTGGCCTCGAAAAAACCGTGTTCTATTTACCGGGCGCTGAGACCGGCCGTCGAACCGCGGTGAGGGACAAGGGGTCGCCCTCGCGGGTCCGGCCTGATCGTTCCGCCGCTCTAGCCTCCCGAGCGACCGTCGCCGCGGCGGCGCCGGGGCCGTTGTCGAGGCGGGAGGGATGGGTGAGGCGGGAGGGATGGGTGAGGGGGACCCGGAGAGAGGAGGCGGGGACGCCCGCCTCCTCAGCCTGGCTAGAGAAGACCTACGCCGGCCGCACCGAGCAGAGGAGCGACTTCATGTCGGGGTAGCCGAGGATCTGCTCGCGGCAGTTGGTGTCGGTGAGCAGGTTCGCGTTCTGCTCTCCCGGCCAGCCGTGGGGCACCATCACGACCCCCTCGGCCAT
>JACRCS010000711.1 GCA_016218905.1 Deltaproteobacteria bacterium | reverse complement strand
GGTGAGGACGTTCGGGCGCCGACGACGATTCCCGACAGGTCGTCGGTGGGCGACGAAACGAAGAGGGCGCCCACGTAACCGCTTCCCGCCGGGCCGATCCCGACTGCCGAGTGGTCGCGGAAGTACTGGAAGACGTTCGGCAGGATCACCTGGGCGCCGGCCCCGAGCGGGAGAGAGACGGAGGCCGTGTGCTCGGGACGGTCGACCTGATCGGAGACGAAGGAGAGGGTGAGCGTCCGGGCGCGCGTCGACCAGTTCGTCGCGACGAGCTCGCTCGTGTAGACGCTCGCTTCGATGACGACGGGGACCGTGAGGCCTGAGACGGCGGCGGTCGTCGCCGGCTGTGGAGGGATGAAGGAGCCGTCGGAGTTGGCCTGGTCGTTCACGACGCCGTAGGCGTAGTACGGCGCGGTCCCGCCGACGCGCTCCACCATCACGAAACCGTTCGTCATGCCGTGCTCTCCCAGGATGCCGCTGACCTGCAGAAAACCGCCCGGCGGGAGGGTCACGTCGGGGCGAACGACGCGAGAGGACGAGTCGCCCGAGCAGACGGTCACGCGAAGCGTGACGCTTCCCTCGGCGGCCGTTCCGGCGTTCTGGAATGCCACGTTCGAACGGTCGGTCGCGTTTTCGCGGAGGCCGCAGACGTACGCCGGCCCCGTCAGCGCCTTCCACGCCGGCGTTCCGCCGTAGGCGAGGCCCGCCTGGCCGTTGGCGACGGCGGTGGTCGTCCGGATCGTCGCGGCGACGGCCGAGAGCGAAGGTACGCCGCTGATGCCGACCGCCAGCGTTCCGCCGCGGTTTCCGGACGCGGGTATCTGCGCGCCGAGTCGCGAGAGGAAGGCCATCGCGTCGGGCTCGACGATCTGCCGGCCTGCCGGGAGCGTGACCTGCGCCGAGCCGGAGCCGCCGCCGAGCGTCGAGGCGCCGGTGTATGTCAGCCGGACGGAGGCGTCCTTGTCGGAGCGGTTCGTCAGTGTCAGTTCCGAAATGTAGTGGGAGGGGGCGACTCCGTAGACGTCGAGGACGATCGGAACGAAGACGACCGCTTCCGTCGAGGGAGTTCCTCCGGACTGTTCTACAGTGAAGCTGGTGCTGCCAATACGGAGCGTGCCGGAGCGGGGAGTGGAATCGAGGTTCGGCGCGACGGAGTAGGTGAGGGAGCCGGAGCCCGTCCCGCTCCAGCCCGAGGTGACAGCGACCCAGGAGACGTCGGACGCGACGGACCAGGAGCACCCTCCGGAGGGCGTTACCTGGATGGCTCCGCGTCCCCCGGACGCGCCGAACGACTGGGAGAAGGGCGGGGAGAGGCCTATGAACCCGCAGGACTGGATCTCGAAGGCCGCGTCGCTCGTGTCCGACGTCGAACCCGCCGCGTCGCTCACGCGTACGTGGCAGACCTTCGACATGGCGAAGGGAACGGTCCACGGGTACGTGCCCGTATTCGGGGTGCTCGCGACGATCGTGATCGGGTCGACGAGCTGTCCGTCCCACGGCGAGGTAGTCGAATACTCGATCTTCACGTTCGCGATCGCACCGCTCGCCGTCCAGGTGATCGGGCGAACCGACCCGGCCTGCCAGACCTCGCCGCCGTTCGGCGAGGTGACGCGGAGGGTCGGGGCGCCGCCGGAGTCGACCTTCATCGTGAAGACGCCGGCTCCGGCCGTTCCGGCGTAGATGAGGGTGTGGTCGGCCGGATCGATCGCGAGGGCCTGGACGTCGGTGTTCGTCAGGCCCGAGTCGAGGTGGTTCCAGGTGGCGCCGCCGTCCGCAGAGAACGCGACACCGTCCGAGCCCGAGGCGTAGAACGTACCGGGAGCCGCCCGGTCAGCGACGAGGTCTCCGTTCCAGGAATAGAGGCGCGTCACCTGGCTCCAGTTCGTGCCGCCGTCCGTCGTCCGATAGACGCCGTCCATCCCGAGCATCAGCACCGTGTTCGAGCTCGCCGGGTGGACCGCGATCGCCACCACGGAAGCTGGGGCCGGTCCCATCGGCACCGACCCGGGGACCGAAGTCCAGGTCGCCCCGCCGTTCGAGCTCTTCTTCACGCCTCCGAACGTCATCGCCGCCCAGACGACCTGGGAATTACCCGGGTCGACGGCGAGCGCGTTGACGAAGCTGTGTCCCGGGCCCGTGTAGACCGGGGCCCACGTCAGGCCGCGATCCGTGCTCTTGTAGATGTGGTCGATCGTTCCGGCGTAGACGGTCGTCGGCGACGTCGGGTCGATCGCCAGGGATAACGTCGACTCGAGGATGAGCGGCACGTAGGTCGTGCCCGCGTCGGAGCTGCGCACCAGGGCGCCTCCGGAGCCCGCGTAGACGATGGAGGCGTTCGACGGGTCGAACGCGATCGCCGTCGTCTCATAGCCGGTCGACACGGCGCTCCAGGACGAGCCGCTGTTCCTCGTGACGGAGTATCCCGTCGGCGTCCCCGCGAAGATGGTCGCGGAGCTCGAGGGTGAGACCGCCAGGGCCGTGACGGCCGTTCCCGCGGGGCCGATAGGGCTCCACGAGTTCGTGCCGGCCTCCAGACGGGGCGTGGAGGCGAGGACGGGGAAGAGCGCGGTGAAGGAGAGGACTGATCCGAAACGGGATGCGCGGGTGGCCCGGAACGTCGTGAATTGCATCGGGAGATCCCTCCTGAGTCCGGGGCGGGCAGAGGAGCAACCTCTACGCCTGGGACTCACCTCGAGCTGCAGTGCGGCACGAAACGATAGGGGAGATGAATCGGCTCCGCAAGAAACAGGACCGGAAGGGTCCGGTCGGCGGGCCTTTCGCCCGGCCGAGGCCGGGTGACGACGATAGGAGCTCCGCCGATCGGCGGTAGAATCCTCCGTTTCGGTCCACCCGGGCCGTGCGAGGAAAGATCAATGCTTCAGACAGTTCGTCCGTCCCTCTCGGGGCAGCTTCCGTCCCCGTCCGCCGGGGTCCTTCTCGCCGCCCGCGCCGCGTGCGCCGCGCTGGCCGTCCTCGCCTTCGCGTCGCTCCCGGCTGAGGGTCAGAAAATCACCGAGGTCGTGGCGGACCACGTGGGTGCGGACACGTACGAGTACATCGAGATCGCCGCGAACCCGGCGAGCGTCTTGCCGCCGGGGGTCGCGGACACGATCCTCGTCGACCTCTCCTCCTACCGCATCGTCGAGCTGGACGGCAGCACGGACCCCGGGAAGATCCTTCACATCTTCACGCCGGGAACGACGAACGGCTCCGGCCTCTGGTCGACCGGCTACCTGACGTCGACACTCGAAAGCCCGGCCTTCACGCTTCTCCTCGTCTCGGGTTTCACGGGCGCGGTCGGCGACGACCTCGACGCGGGGAACGACGGAGTCCTCGACGCGACCCCCTGGAGCGCGATCGCGGATGGCGTCGCCTTCTCCGACGGCACGGCGGGAGCCCGAACCTATGCGGCGCCCGTCCTGGGGCCGGGTTTCGACGGCACCGCCACTCCACCGGGGGGAGCTTCACGCTTTCCGTACTACCGTGACACAGACCTCGACGGCGACTGGAAGCGGAACGACTTCGACGGGTCGGGACTGCCGGGAATGGCGGGGACGCTTGCCGCTGGCGAGGCTCGAAACACCGAGGGATCCGTGACGCGGGTCGCGCTTTCGGACTTCTACGCGGCGGTCGATACCACGAGCTCGTCCGCGCTCCGGTCGACGCTCCACGCGGCGCTCGAGACGCACATCCGGTTCCCCTACACGGCAGACACGACGGACGTCTGGGACATCCTCAATACCGCGGACCAGGACCCCGTCGACTTCGGGAAGATCCTCGATATCTACAAGAACGCGGTCTACACGAAGATCTCCGGCGGAACGGGGGTCTACAACCGCGAGCACTCCTGGCCGAACTCCTATGGTTTCAACAACGACCAGGCGGCGTTCGAATACACGGACTGCCACCACCTCTTTGCGTCGGACACGACGTACAACTCGAATCGCGGAAACCAGCCGTACGGCACCTGCACCGACTGTAGCGCCGCCCCCGCGGCTTACGAGAACGCGACCCTACCGAACTACACTTTCGGAGGCGGGACCGGGACCTATCCTGGCAACTCGAACTGGGACAACGGCGTCGTCTACGAGGTCTGGAATCACCGACGCGGCGACATCGCCCGGGCGCAGTTCTACATGGACGTCCGGTATGCCGGGGGAACTCACCCGTACACCGGTTCCACCGAAGCAGACCTGATCCTCACGGACAACACAGCCCTCATCCAGACGAACCAGCCCTACATGGGTTACCTGTCCGTGCTTCTCCAGTGGCACCTCGCCGACCCCGTCGACGACGCCGAACGCGCCCGCAACGACATCATCGAGAGCTTCCAGGGGAACCGGAACCCGTTCGTCGACCACCCCGAGTGGGTCGAATGCGTCTTCCAGGGAACTTGCGGAGGCAATGCCTCGCTCGTCTTCTCGGGCCTCGGCTCGTCCAACGACCCGAATCTCTGCGCCCTTACGGGCGTTGACCTCTCGTGGAATGCGCCGTCCGCCTGGAACGACGACTGCACCTCCGGCTGCAACCGCGGGTTCCGGATCCTCCGGGACGGCGTGGCGATCGCCTCAGGCGGATGCGCCGGTCCGCTCTCCGCCACCGCGACCTCGTGCACCGACGCCACCGGCACGGCCGGCGTGACCTACGCGTACGCCGTCGAGGCGTTCAACCACGAGAACGAGACGAGCACGGGCAATGGGCCGATCTCGGCGACCGACCGGACCAACGACGGCCTCTCGCCCGTCCTCACCATCGGGCCGT
>JACRCS010000066.1 GCA_016218905.1 Deltaproteobacteria bacterium | reverse complement strand
TCTTCCTGTTCTGCGGCCTCCTTCCGTGGAACTGGCTCTCCTCGTCGATCACCGACGGCGCGTCCTCGCTCCTGACGCACGGCGCGCTCCTCCGGAAGATCCTCTTTCCGGCGGAAGTGCTGCCGGCCGTTGCCGTCCTCGCGCAGGGGGTCCATTTCCTCCTGGCTCTGCCGGTCCTCCTCGCGGCGCTCCTCGCCGGCGCCTTCGGCGCGTTCGGGTCCCGGGTCCCGCTCGGCTGGCCGCTCGTTCAGGTGCCGCTCCTCCTGATCCTGCAGACCGTTCTTCTTCTCGGAATCGCACTCTTCCTCGCGGCCCTGACGGTCCACTTCCGGGACGTGAAGGACCTCCTCCAGACGGCTCTTTCCGTCCTGTTCTTCGCGACGCCGATCCTCTACACGCTGAAGGACCTCCCGAAGGGGCCGATCACCGGTCTGCTGGCCCTGAATCCCCTCGCGCCCCTTTTCTCCTGCTGGCACGACGCGCTCTTCTACGGGAGGTTCTCGACGCCGGGGGCGTGGGCGGCCGCCGCGGGTGTGTCGATCGTCTCCTTCGCGGTCGGGTGGGCCTTCTTCGACCGCCTGCGCGATTCCTTCCCGGAGGCCGTCTGAGCCCGCGGCCGCCTTTCGCCGTCGAGGCGCGCGGTCTCTCGAAGGTCTACCGGCGGTGGGGCCGGACACGGGCGTTCGGGACGATGAAGTCGGCCCTCCTCGGGCGGGGCTTCGGGAAGGCGCTCGAGCCGTCGGAGACGGTGGCCGCGCTCTCGGACGTCTCGTTCGACGTGAGGCGCGGCGAGACGTTTGGCGTCATCGGGGCGAACGGCTCGGGGAAGTCGACACTCCTCAAGCTCGTCGCCGGCCTCTTCAAGCCGACCGCAGGGACCCTTCGCGTCGACGGGAAAGTCTCGGCGCTGATCGAGCTCGGGGCCGGCTTCCACCCCGAGATCTCGGGGCGCGAGAACGTCGTCATCAACGGTGTGATGCTCGGCCTGACCCGTCGCGAGATCGAGCGGAAGCTTCCGGCCATCATCGAGTTCTCGGGGCTCTCGGAGTTCATCGACGAACCGGTGAAGACGTACTCGTCGGGGATGTACGTGAGGCTCGGGTTCGCGGTCGCGGTCCACGTCGACCCCGAGGTCCTCGTCGTCGACGAGGTCCTCGCGGTGGGCGACGAGGCGTTCGCACGGCGCTGCCTCGACACGATCAAGGAGTTCTCCGCCCGGGGGAAGACGATCTTCTTCGTCTCGCACTCCCTCGCCCTCGTCGAAGACCTCTGCGATCGCGTCCTCTATCTCCACGGAGGGAGGGTCGCGGGGCTCGCCGAGCCGCGCGAGATGCTTGCCGCATACAGGCTCAACGTGTCCGCTGGCGAGGGGACCCGCCTCCTGGCCGAGCACGCCGCCGGGCAGGAGACGCTCCGCGCGGAGGAAGCCGCCCCGGCGCCCGCTCCGCCACCCGAAGGGGGAGGCGGCTCCGGGGATCCTCCCGCCGAGCGGGCTCGCCGCTGGGGTGACCGGTCGGCCACGATCGACGGCGTCCGGCTCCTCGGGGCCGCCGGCGATGAACGCTATGCCTTCCGGACGGGCGAGGCCGTGACGGTCGAGATCGACGCGACGCCCGCCCGCCCGCTTACCGATTTCGACTTCGGTGTCGGGCTCTTCACGCCGGAAGACGTCTGCGTTCACGGCTCCAACACCGAGATCGACGGCTTCACTCCCGGCGGGTTCGACGGGCCGGCCCGGGTTCGCCTCACCCTCGCCCGCTGCGACCTGGCCCCCGGCACCTACCTGATCGACGTGGCGGTCCACGCGCGCAACGGGACGCCATACGATTACTGGCGCGGCGCCTGCCGCTTCCGCGTCGACTCGCCGCGGACCGAGGCCGGGATCTGGGCGCCGGAGCGCTCGTGGGTCGCCGAGGGAGGGGTTTCTTGGTTCCGTACCTGACGAGCGGGAGCCGCTTCCGGGCCGAGCCGCTGCCGGCCGTCTCGCGCGTCCTCCTCTGGGCTCTCCTGGCGATAGCCGTCGCGTTTCTCCTCGTCGAGACGGGCCACACACCGTTCTTCGAGCCGGACGAGGCGCGCTACGCCGAGATCCCGCGAGAGATGCTCGCGACGGGCGACTTCGTGGCCCCGCACCTGAACGGGTATCGCTACTACGAGAAGCCGCCGCTGCATTACTGGGCCGTCGCGGCCTCGATGTCCCTGTTCGGCGAGACGGAGTGGGCCGCACGCCTTCCGGTCAAGCTCTCGGCTGCGGGAATGGTCCTTTTCACGGTCTTCTTCGCGCGGCGACGATTCGGGGAGAGGGTGGGGCTCCTCGCGGGACTGATCGTGGCGACCTCGCTCCTCGTCGTGGCGCTCTCCCGGCTGAACACCATCGACACCCCGCTCTCCTTCGCCCTCTCGTCGGCCGCGTTCGCCTTCGCTTCGTTCCAGGAGCACGAGCGGGCGGGCGATCGCGCCCGCGCGCGGGTCGCGCTCTACCTCCTCCACTTCTCCTGCGCGGCCGCGGTGATGCTCAAGGGCCTCGTCGGTCTCGTCCTCCCCGGGGGGGCGATCCTCGTCTGGGCGCTCCTGTCGAGGCGG
>JACRCS010000713.1 GCA_016218905.1 Deltaproteobacteria bacterium | reverse complement strand
GGTGCGCACGGTGGGCCCTCTCGAGAGCGCCCAGGCCGTCCTTCACCTGTCCCAGGAGGGCGCTCGTCGGCGCGAGCGCCGCGCGGACCGGAGTCCTCATCCTTCGCGTCTCTCGTTGAACGACTTCCGGACGGCATCGCCAAACCTCGAGCTGAAGGCCGTGAGCCCTCCCCAGCCCGATTCCCCTTCGTCCTCAGCCTCGGGATCCAGCGAGGAGATGTCCTTCGACCGCACCATCGCGTCGTCTCCGAACTCGAGGAGGAACACTCGGTAGCTCTTCTCGAGGGCGGCCTCGGCGACCGGCTGGAGGGCCTGCGTCCGCTTCACGTCGAAGGCCTCGCAGACGAGCCTCCACGAGGCCCCGTTCTCCTTCAGCCGGCGGAGCATCCAGATCGCCGTCAGGACGACGGGCGAGTGAGTCGAAAGGACGACGCGATAGCCGCGCCAGAGGAGGTCGAGGACGAGCAGGACGAAGACAGTCAGCGCCTGCGGATGCAGACCCATCTCCGGCTCCTCGATCACGACCCACTCGATGTGCGGCTGCTTGAGGATCTTTCGCGGAGGGAGAAGGTGGTAGAGGCCCAGTAGAAGCGGCGTGAACTCGCGCTGCCCGGCTGTCCAGGTCATGAATGGGAGTTCTGAGTCTCCGTGTTTGAGGCGGAGCCGTTTCGCGTGCTCTCGCTCATCGATGGCAACGGTACCGCCATGGAAGACGGCACCGTCGATGAGGTCGCGATAGGCCTTCTTCAGCACCCTGTTCAGCGGGAACAGCGGACCGGTCTGGCGACTGCTGAACCTGTCGTAGAGGTTCTGGCTGAAGAGCCGCGCGACGACCGGAGTGTCCGCCGTCAGCTTCTGAAAGGGCGCAGCCCATCCGTCACTGATGAGCATCGAGCGGTGCGCCGGGATGAAGAACATCCTCTCGGCACCATCGCCGATCTTCTTGATTCCCGCGAGGGTGACTGCTTTCCCGTTGAACCGGATGGAGGTCTCCGCCCTGTGGGCTGACGCCATACCGAACCCAAAGATCAGGTCGACGAGGACCTTCGGGTCGCGCGAGCTCTGCCCCGCCCTCTCGAGCTCCGTGACGAGCTGTTTCCCGTCCACTGCCGTCTTGAGCCACTCGAGAGCGATGCTCTTCCCTGTGCCATGCGCCCCGACGAGCACCGTCAGGTCGCCGAACTCGATGTTCACGTCCGCGATCTGCGCGAACTGCTGGATGCTCAACGTCGGCGCCGCGCCGGCGATGCCCCCGCTGCGGCTGGGCTGTTCCGGCGTCGGCGCGGTCACGGGCTCCTCGGGGTCTTCTTCGCGAAACAACATCAACGTCTAACCCCCTAGCACTTGTCTCGGCTCATCTGCGCACCGCAGCCCAACCCCTTGCACCCGGCATTCTCCCTCGCCGCGCGGCTCAGGGCCTCGGCGCGCCCGCCGGGATCGAAACTCGAGACGCGAATCCTCCGAGTCACGATGGGCCACGCCGCGTATCAGGATGCGCCACTCGCGGGTCGGCCGGGGGCGGGTCGAGGCGGGTCTGGTAGGGCTGGCCGGTGCGGATCGCCTCGGCCATCGCGTCGTAGACCTCCAGGATGACGCGCTTCGTCCGGTACTCGCCGTGCGCCTTCTCGTCGTTCTTCCGGACGATCGGAAACGTGTCGAGAATGTAGTCCGTGTCGTCGTGCGAGATGCCGTATAGGTGGAAGAACGCCGAATCCAGCTCGGCGCGGAGGAGGAAGCGGCGGGCGTGGTCCCAGCGGAAGGGCGGCCCGTCCCAGCCGACGTCGCGAGCGAAGGGTTCGAGGTCCCAGGCGGTGTAGGTGAGCTCGAGGACGCGGGGGAGGAACCAGTCGCGGAGGAAAGAGGCGGGGAACCAGGGGCTTGGGGCGGCGTAGGTCGAGGGCGAAAAGACGGGAAGCTGTTTGAAAACGTTGTACTTGAGATGGGTCCCACCGACCTTCTGACGAGCCGCATAGTCGAGAGCGAGGCTGCAGAGGTTCCCGTAAAGAGCGGGAACGAGCCCCAATTCGACCGACGGCATCCCGAGCAGAAACGGATCGCCTACCGCTGCTCGCGGAATCAGCGACGCGATAAGGGTTCTTTGGTCCGTGCTGCGGCAGATGTCACGCCAGCCCAGGAGCCATCCGTTCTCCCAGCGTTCGCGAAGCCTCTCCTCCACCTCCGCTTCGGCGACCCAGTACCAGGGGAGAGCGACGGTCTCGGGATTCGAGTGCGCGAGATCGTCCACTTCCGGGAGCTTGCCCTGGTTCGCCTGAGCGGCGGTCTGGCCTTCGTAAGAGCCAAAGCGATGGTCGAAGTGATGGACCATCTTCGCTTCGACTAGCGGAAGATCGCAGGAGTCGTGCCCCTCAAAGCGCCAGCCGACTAGTTCTTTCCCTCCCTGGATGAGCTCAGACCCTGTTCGGAAGAGACCAGAGTCGATAGCCATATCAAGCATCCGCATGAACCGCAGGGACCACGGGTTTCCGTCAGGAACGTCCTCGCGCCAGAGAACGCCTGCGCGCCGATAAATAGCAAGGTTGATCTTGGCGTCGCGTCGCGAGCGGAAGGTCGGACACGTACGTGCATTCGGATTCAAGGTCTCAAACTCCGACGGGGTGAGCCTTACATGACGATCCTCGTTCGTAAGATCGGCAAACTGGCGCGCGTAGAACACGAGGTCCGCGGCTCCGCTGCGCCCCGAACGGTCAAGCGTCAGGAGCACGAAACGGAATGCGTGATGAACGCCCGGGAATATCCTCTCTTCGTTCTCGAAGTGGTAAAGCGATGAGAGGCTACTTGTGGCTACAGCGGCCCTGAAGAAGTCGCTGGTGGTCTCATCCGTCGCGATCCCGCTCGGAACGATGAACCCAGCTCGCCCGTTATTCCCGAGGACGCTCCAGTTGTGCTCCGCGAACAACGCATACGTGTTCACGTCCCCCTTGCCGCACAGCGGATACCGCCCCGACTGTCGCACGAAGTGACTCTGCCCCTCCGCCTCCCGGCTCGCCGCACACCATGCAGTCCACAGCGTGGGATCAGATTTCGGTAACGCCGCGATCAGCTTCTTCCGCGCCGCCGCGTTTGCCGCCTTCGCAATTTCCTCGTCTCGCGACGCGAAGAACTCCTGCTCCTGGAGCTTCACCCTCTCCCACGGCGGGTTCCCGAGCACCACGTCGAACCCGCCCTTCGCGAAGACCTGCGGGAACGCGAGGTACCAGTGGAGGAAGCGGTACTGCTCCGCCAGTTCCTCCGTCGTCTTCACCGTGAGAGCCGGCGCCTCGCCCTGGCCGTCGCGAATCTGGCGCCATAGCTCGTTCGTCGGGGCCGCGTCCGCGAGTTTCCCGGGCTGTTTCGGCCAGACGAACGCCGCGCACCAGGCGTCCGCGACGAAGCGCTGGTGGCGGTAGGCCCGCGACGCCCGGATCTCCTCCCAGCGCGTCTCCTTCGCCTTCAGCCCCTCGGCGTCGGCGTCGGGCGTGGCGTCGAGGGCGGCGACAGCGCTCGTCAGCTCGGCGGTCTCGGCCTCGCCCGCGTCCGTCCAGAGCGTCTCGAGCGAGCGCTGCCCCTCTGCCGCCGCCTTGTTCCGCTTCTTGAGGGCGCTCGCCACCTTCCTGTCGTCCCCTTCGATGGGGTCCCAGGCGGCGTCGGGAATCCCCTTCTCCATCAGCGCGGGAGTCGTCCCGAGGAGGGCGTTTCCGTGCTGGACGTGCGAGTCGAGGAAGGTGAGCGGGAGGCCCGGCTCGAGCGCCTCCATCCAGAGGCTCACCTTGCAGAGCTCGACGGCCATCGGGTTCAGGTCGACGCCGTAGATCGACCGGCTGACAACCTGCCGGAGGGCGCGACGGTAGTCGGCCGCGGAGGGCGTTCCGCCGGCCGCGAGGCGCGCGATCTGCACGGCGAGGCGGCGGGCGGCCGCGAGAAGAAAGTGCCCCGAGCCGCACGCGGGGTCGACGACGGAGAGCCCGAGGAGCGCCTCGGTCTGGGCGGCGGGCGGCTCGCCGGCATGCGCCGCGAGCGTCGCCTCGACGACCGGGTCGAGGGCGCTGTCGAGAAGCACCTGAACGAGGCTGTCGGGCGTGTAGTAGCTGCCGGAGGTCTTCCGGGCGTTCCCCTTCGTCTCCACCCCGGTCGCGAAGGAGAAGACGCGGGCTTCCTCCGTCACCTGCGGAACGAGCTCGAGGAGGCTCTCGTAGACGCTCCCCAGCTCCTCCGGCCCCATGTCGCGCCAGTTGACGCGCGAGAGGCCCGTCGACTCGCGCAGCCAGGCGAG
>JACRCS010000709.1 GCA_016218905.1 Deltaproteobacteria bacterium | reverse complement strand
GACTACACGGCCAAGAACAACCTGGTGGCGGTGGTCTCCGACGGCTCCGCGGTCCTCGGCTTCGGGAACATCGGACCGTGGGCGGCGCTGCCCGTGATGGAGGGGAAGTCGATCCTCTTCAAGACTTTCGGGGGCGTGGAGGCCTATCCCCTGTGCCTCGCCACCCAGGAAGTGGACGTCCTCGTCGACGCGGTGCGCGGCCTCGCCCCGGCCTTCGGAGGGATCAACCTGGAGGACATCGCGGCGCCGCGCTGCTTCGAGGTCGAGCGCCGGCTCCAGGAGCTCCTCGACATCCCCGTCTTCCACGACGACCAGCACGGCACCGCCGTCGTCGTGCTTGCGGGGCTCATGAACGCCTTCCGGATCCGGGGGAGCGAGTTCTCCACCGCCCGGATCGTGCTCAACGGCGCCGGGGCGGCGGCCATCGCCGTGACCCGGCTGCTCCTCGAGGCGGGGGCGCGGGACGTCACCGTCTGCGACCGCTCGGGCGCCATCTACAGGGGGCGAAGGGGCGGGATGAATGCCTACAAGCACGACCTCGCGGAGCGCACGAACCCGGACGGCCGGAAGGGCGGGCTCCCGGAGGTGCTCGCGGGAGCGGACGTGTTCGTCGGCCTCTCGGCCGCGGGCGCGGTGACGCCCGAGATGGTACGTTCGATGGCGCCCGACCCGATCGTCTTCGCCCTGGCGAACCCCGTCCCGGAGATCTTGCCCGACGAGGCGCGCGAGGCCGGCGCGGCGATCGTCGCGACGGGCCGGAGCGACTTCCCGAACCAGGTGAACAACTCGCTCGCCTTCCCCGGGATCTTCCGGGGCGCTCTGGACGTGAGGGCTCGCCGGATCGACGAGGGGATGAAGCTGGCAGCCGCCCACGCCATCGCGGACTCGGTGCGGGCGGAAGAACTCGGCGCGGAGAAGATCGTTCCCGCGGCCATGGACTTCTCGGTTCCGCCGCGGGTGGCCGAGGCGGTCGCCCGCGCCGCGCAAGCATCGGGGGTGGCCCGAATCCCGATGGATCCCGAGGAGGTCTCCCGCCGCCTCACGGAGTACATCTACGAGGAGAGGTTCGTACGGGAGTAGCCCGCCCGGCGTCCGGCGCCTCCTCGGCCGACTCGGTCCGCGGGCGGGTGAGCGGAGCCTTTCCCGACTTGCTTCGAGCGCTCCCGCCGATACGCTCCTTTCCTGTAGGACGGACTCCCAGTGAGCTCGGCCCGCAGGAGAGGCTCGGATCCGCCTCGAAGTCATCGAGGCCCGGAACGGGCGTCCGAAGGGCCGGAGGAGGTCTCGTGCACCCGCTCCGCTTCCCACCGGAAAGACCGAGGACCGACGACCGCCCGATTTGGGACCTCCTCTTCGGCATCTACGGCTATCCGGCCGTCCTCGTCGCCCACGATTTGAAGCTCTTCCCTCTCCTCGGTGCGAAACCGCGGACGCTCGAGGAGATATGCGAGGCGCTTCGAATCCATCCCCGGCCGGCGGAGGCCCTGCTCACCGTCTGCCTCGCCCTCGGACTCGTGCAGAGGGAAGGCGGACGGTACACGCTCACCCCGATCGCGGAAGACTACTTGCTGGAGAGCAGTCCCACGTACTTCGGAGGATTCCTCGACTCCACGATCTCGAACTATTCGTTGTGGTCCTTCGAGAGCCTGAAGAAGGCCGTGCTCACGAACGCTCCCCAGGTCTACGGCGGGCGAGACATGTTTCAGTCCCACGAGGAGGAGGCGAGGCTCGCACGCTCCTTCACCCGGGCGATGCACAGCGCCAGCATGGGTCCCGCCCTCGCATGGCCGGAACTCATCGACCTCTCCGAGCACCACACCCTGCTCGACGTCGGCGGGGGATCGGGCGCCCACGCCATCGGCGCGGCGTTGCGATGGGAACACCTGGACGCGATCGTCCTCGAACTCCCGCGCGTCTGTGAAGTCGCTCGAGAGTTTGCCGCGGCCTACGGATTGGAGGCCCGCATCCGGACGGTGGAAGCCGACATGTGGAAGGATCCCTTCCCGCCTGCGGACCTCCACTTCTACTCGATGATCTACCATGACTGGCCGCCCGAAAGGTGCCGCTTCCTCTCGAAGAAGAGCTACGAGACCCTGGCGCCCGGGGGACGGATCATCCTCCACGAGATGCTCCTCAACGACGAGAAGACCGGCCCGTTTGCCGTTGCGGCCTTCAATATCGACATGTTGCTCTGGGACCGGGGACAGCAGTACTCGGGTCCTGAGTTGTCGCTCATGCTGACCGAAGCCGGCTTTTCGGACATCGAGGTGCGGTCGACGTTCGGGTACTGGAGCGTCGTGACGGGCCGAAAGGCTTAGCGCGTGTCCATCCGGAAAAATTTCAGAGGGTCCTGAGTTTTCTGCCAGTTTTTCGCTTGCGGGGTCCCGTGCCCTGTGCTACCTTTCGCCCTCTTTCGCGGGGAGAGCCTCCCCGACGGCTCCGCTGCCGGCACAACGGGCATGAGCCGTTCAAAGGTCTCGCCAGTTCTGAGTCGCAAGTACCTGCTCGACGCGCCATCGAAGAAGCGCTCAGCAAGAGGGTGAGGAGCCCACACAAAGGCAGCTCTTAGCGCTTGGCTATTGGCTATTAGGAGCACGAAACTCCGGGATCTCCTAACTGCTAACCGCTAACGCCTAACAGCTGACGTTCCGCAACCGTTAGGAGTGCGAGGAGAGGATCGATGCCCACGATTAACCAGTTGGTCCGAGCGGGACGCCAGAAGCTGCGCAAGCGAACGGCTTCCCCTGCCTTGGATCGATGCCCCCAGAAGCGCGGGGTCTGCGTGCGCGTGTATACGACCACCCCGAAGAAGCCGAACTCGGCGCTGCGCAAGGTCGCGAGAGTCCGGCTGACGAACGGCAAGGAGGTGACGGTATACATCCCGGGGGTGGGGCACAACCTCCAGGAGCACTCGGTGGTGCTCATCCGTGGCGGCCGCGTAAAAGACCTCCCGGGCGTGCGCTACCATATCATCCGAGGCACGCTCGACTCCGTGGGCGTTCAGAACCGGCGGCAGTCACGGTCCAAGTACGGCGCCAAGAGGCCGAAGTAGGAGTAGCGGATGGCGATGTTCAATCGTCGGGATGACAAGAAAAAACCCGTCAGGGCCCCGGCGCGAAAGCCGGATAAGTTCCGGATCGTGGCCGATGCGCGGCACGGGGACATGCTCCTGGGGAAGCTCATCAACAAGGTGATGCGTTCCGGGAAGAAGAGCCTGGCCGAGAAGATCGTCTACGGCGCGCTTGAGACGCTGGAGGCGAAGACCAGCCAGCCCGGGCTCGACGTCTTCCACACGGCACTCGACAACATCAAGCCCATCGTGGAGGTCAAGTCGCGCCGGGTGGGCGGCTCGACCTACCAGGTGCCGATCGAAGTGAGCCTCAATCGGGGCGTCTCGCTGGGCATCCGCTGGCTCGTCGACTTCGCCCGCGGGCGGGGCGAGAAGACGATGCGGGAGCGCCTTGCCAGCGAGATCCTCGACGCTTTCAACAACCGCGGCGGCGCGGTGAAGAAGCGGGAGGATACGCACCGGATGGCCGAGGCGAACAAGGCGTTCGCTCACTTCCGCTGGTAAGCCGGCGGTCGCCCGCTGCGGCGGCGGAGGGAAGGAGTCCGGCGTGCCGAGGGCGACGCCCATCGAGAAGTACCGGAACATCGGTCTAGCCGCCCATATCGACGCCGGAAAGACCACCACGACCGAAAGGATCCTGTTCTACACGGGGGTGAGCAATCGGCTGGGGGAGGTCCACGAAGGCACGGCCGTCATGGACTTCATGGAGCAGGAGCAGGAGCGGGGGATCACGATCACCGCGGCCGCGACGACCTGCTTCTGGCGAGACCACCGGATCAACCTGATCGACACCCCGGGGCACGTCGACTTCACCATCGAGGTGGAGCGGAGCCTGCGGATCCTGGACGGAGTGGTGGCGATCTTCTGCGGCGTGCGAGGGGTGGAGCCCCAGTCCGAGACGGTTTGGCGACAGGCCGACCGCTACCGGGTGCCGCGGATCGCATTCGTGAACAAGCTGGACCGCACGGAGGCGGACTTCGCCGGGGTGGTCCAGATGATCCGGGGGCGCCTTGGGGCGAACCCGGTGGCGATTCAACTCCCGCTGGGTGAGGGGGAGGAGTTTCAGGGAGTGGCCGACCTCATCTCCCGAACGGCGTACCGGTGGGATGAGGGAAGCCTCGGCGCCCGGTTCGATCGGGGCGAGATCCCGTCGGCCTTCCGCGAGGAAGCCGAGGCCGCCCGGACGAGGATGCTGGAAGCGCTGGCCGAGGTGGACGACGGGATCCTGGAGGCGGTGCTCGCCGGGAAGGAACCCTCGGAGGCTGCGATTCGCCGGGCGCTGCGCGCCGCGACGCTCTCCTTGAAGGCGGTTCCGGTGCTCTGCGGAGCGGCCTTTCGGAACACGGGCATTCAGCCGCTCCTCGACGCGGTGGTCGACTATCTGCCCAGCCCCGCCGACCTTCCGCCCTACCAGGGATTCGATCTGGAGGGAAAGGGCCGGGTAGAGCGCCGGGCGGCGGACGAAGAGCCCTTCGCCGCCCTGGCGTTCAAGGTGATGACCGACCCGTACGTCGGTCAGGTGACGTTCTTACGGGTGTACTCCGGCACGCTCCACTCCGGCGGCTACGTGCTCAACTCAAAGAGCCGCAAGCGGGAGAGGATCGGCCGGCTGCTCGAGATCCACGCCAACGAGCGGCGGGAGATCGACGCGGTGTACGCGGGCGACATCGCCGCCGCGGTCGGCCTGAAGAGCACGGCCACCGGCGATACGCTCTGCGACGACGCGGCGCCGGCGGTCCTCGAGCCGATGGAGTTTCCGACGCCGGTCATCTCGGTGGCGGTGGAGCCCCGGACCCAGGCCGACCAGGAGAAGCTCTCCGTCAGCCTGGCGAAGATCGCGGCGGAGGACCCCTCCTTCCGGGTGCACGTGGAGGAGGAGACGGGGCAGACGATCCTCTCGGGGATGGGCGAGCTCCACCTGGAGATCATCGTCGACCGCCTCATGAGGGAGTTCAAGGTCGAGGCGAACGTCGGCAAGCCGATGGTCGCATACCGGGAGGCGATCACAGCCCCGGCCGAGGCCGAGGGCAGATTCGCCAGGCAGGTGGGAGGCCGGGGGCACGCGGGTCACGTCCGCCTCCGGCTGGAACCGACGGACCCGAGCGAGCCCTTCGCTCTCGAGATTGCGGCCTCCGAGGAGGCGGTTCCCCGGGAGTACGTGGGGTCGGTGGAGCGGGGAGTCCGAGAGGCGCTCGACCAGGGCGTCTCGTCGGGGTACCCGATGGTGGGCCTGAAGGCCACGCTCCTCGGCGGCTCCTACGACGAAGTGGACAGCTCCGAGGCGGGCTTCAAGATGGCGGCGGCGTTGGCCGTCCGCGAGGCGGCCCGCAAGGCGGGAACGGTCGTCCTGGAGCCGGTCATGTCGGTGGAGGTGGTCAGCCCGGCGGAGTGCCTGGGTGACGTGATGGGCGACCTCAAGGCCCGGCGGGGCAGGATCCGGGAGCTCGATCAGCGAGCCGGGGCGAGCATCATCCGCGCCGTCGTGCCCCTGGCCGCGATGTTCGGTTACTCGACGGACCTGCGGTCGCGCACCCAGGGCCGGGCGACCTTCACGATGCAGTTCAGTCATTACGAGAGGGCTCCGGAGAAGTCGGGCCCTGAAGCGTCGGCGGGGAGTCGCTGACGGAGCAGTGGACGCAGAGATTGAACGGGCCGCGGGCGCGTGGTAGCATCCGGCCTCTTTCCCTTCGAGGCTCGACGCGGCCCCCATCGACTCAGGAGGTAGGGTCATGGCCAAGGAAAAATTCGAGAGGACAAAGCCCCACGTCAATATCGGCACCATTGGCCATGTCGACCACGGGAAGACGACGCTGACGGCGGCGATCACGAAGGTGCTGGCGAACAAGGGGCTGGCGCAGTACATCGCGTTCGATCAGATCGACAAGGCGCCGGAAGAGCGCGAGCGCGGCATCACGATCGCGACGGCGCACGTCGAGTACCAGACCGAGAAGCGCCACTACGCGCACGTCGACTGCCCCGGCCATGCGGACTACATCAAGAACATGATCACGGGCGCGGCGCAGATGGACGGCGCGATCCTGGTGGTGAGCGCGGCCGACGGCCCGATGCCGCAGACGCGGGAGCACGTGCTGCTGGCCCGTCAGGTGAACGTGCCGTACCTGGTCGTCTACATGAACAAGGTCGACATGGTCGACGATCCGGAGCTTCTGGAACTCGTCGAGCTGGAGGTGCGGGAGCTCCTGAGCACCTACGAGTTTCCGGGCGACGACGTGCCGGTGATCAAGGGCAGCGCCCTGAAGGCGCTGGCGTGCGGGTGCGGCAAGCCCGAGTGCCAGGACTGCAAGTCGATCTACGAGCTGATGGACGCGGTGGACAGCTACATCCCCGAGCCGCAGCGCGACAAGGACAAGCCCTTCCTGATGCCGGTCGAGGACGTGTTCACGATCTCGGGCCGGGGGACTGTGGCGACGGGGCGCGTGGAGCGCGGCATCGTGAAGATCCAGGAGGAAGTCGAGATCGTCGGGTTCAAGCCGACGGTGAAGACGGTGGTGACCGGGATCGAGATGTTCCGCAAGCTGCTCGATTCGGGCGAGGCGGGCGACAACATCGGGGTGCTGCTGCGGGGCGTGAAGCGCGACGACGTGGAGCGGGGGCAGGTGCTGGCGAAGCCGGGGTCGATCACGCCGCACAAGAAGTTCCAGTGCGAGGTATACATTCTGACGAAGGAAGAGGGCGGGCGGCACACCCCGTTCTTCGACGGGTATCGGCCGCAGTTCTACTTCCGGACGACGGACGTGACGGGGATCGTGAAGCTTCCCGAAGGGACCGAGATGGTCATGCCGGGCGACAACATCCGGCTGCAGGGCGAGCTGATCACGCCGATCGCGATGGAAGAGGGCCTTCGGTTCGCCATCCGCGAGGGCGGCCGGACCGTGGGCGCCGGCGTCGTCACCCAGGTCATTGAATAAGGATTCGCCATGCCTCGCGACATCATCACGCTCGCTTGCGGTGACTGCAAACACCGCAACTACACGACGACGAAGAACAAGAAGAAGACTCCCGGCAAGTTGGAGTTCAAGAAGTATTGTCGTTTCTGCGGGCATCATACCCCGCACAAGGAGACGAAATAGCCGTTAGCAATTAGCGATTAGCGGTTAGGTCGGAACTCCTAACGGCTAACAGCTAATAGCCAACCGCTGCTCTTAAAGTGCAGGCCAGTAGCTCTAACTGGTAGAGCACCGGACTCCAAATCCGGGGGTTGGGGGTTCGAATCCCTCCTGGCCTGCCAGCTCTTTTTCCGAGGGTTGTATGATCCAGAAGCTTCAGGAGTTTTTTCGGGAAGCCAAGGTCGAGCTGAAGAAGGTCACCTGGCCCGATCGAAAGGTCACCGGCGCCTCCACGGCGGTCGTCCTGATCGTGGTCATCATCGTGGCCGTATACCTCGGTATCGTCGATACCGTGCTGAACCAGGTGTACAGGCTCCTCCTGAGCTAGACCTGCCTCGCCTGGTCCCTCGCCGGCGATCTTCGTCTCCCCGATTCGTAAGGTGCTCGAGATGGCGAAACAGTGGTACGTCGTCCATACATATTCCGGCTACGAAAACCGAGCCAAGGCCAGCCTCGAACAGCGGGTCAAGGAGATGGGGAAGGAGGAGCTCTTCGGAGAGATCCTGGTCCCCTCGGAGAAGGTCGTCGAAGTCGTCAAGGGCGAGAAGCGTACGTCTTCCCGGAAGTTCTTCCCCGGTTACATCCTCGTGGAGATGGAGCTCAACGACGAGACCTGGTATCTCGTCAAGAACACGCCGAAAGTGACCGGCTTCGTCGGCGGCGCCACCAACCCGACACCGATCTCGGCCGACGAGGTCACGAAGATCATCGGCCAAATGGCGGAAGGGCTCGTCCACCCGAAGCCGAAGTTCGAGTTTTCGAAGGGCGAACGGGTCAAGGTCATCGACGGGCCGTTCTCCAACTTCAGCGGGATCGTGGAGGACGTCAACCCCGACAAGGGCAAGCTCCGGGTCCTCGTCAGTATCTTCGGGCGCTCCACACCGGTGGAGCTCGAGTTTTTTCAGGTAGAGAAGAGCTAGCTGTTAGCGGTTAGCTATTAGCTTTTAGGAGTGAGATCCCGGCCTTTGCTAACAGCTAAAGGCTAACAGCTCCGGAGGACATCATGGCCAAGAAGATTACTGCGATGGTGAAGCTGCAGATTCCTGCCGGAGCGGCGAATCCGTCTCCGCCCGTCGGCCCCGCGCTCGGCCAGCACGGCGTCAACATCATGGAGTTCTGCAAGGCGTTCAACGCCCGCACGAAGGACGGCGGCGGGATCATCACCCCGGTGGAGATCACGATCTTTTCCGACCGCTCCTTCACCTTCGTCACGAAGACCCCGCCCGCCGCGGTCCTGCTCAAGATGGCGGCCGGGATCCAGTCGGGCTCCGGTGAGCCCAACAAGAAGAAGTGCGGCAAGGTCACGCGGGAGCAGGTGCGCAAGATCGCGGAGCAGAAGATGCCCGATCTGAACACCACGAACCTCGAGTCCGCCATCCGGACGATCGAAGGCGCCGCCCGCAGTATGGGTTTGGAGATCAGCGATTAGCAAACGAGCGGTTAGCTCTTAGCAGTTAGCAGTTAGGAGTAAGACCCCCGGATCTCCTAAAAGCTAATCGCTAACAGCTAACAGCTCGCCTCGACGCGGGAGGGTACGGCTCGGACCGCACCCGCACGGACCGCGCAGGGAGAAGAGCCATGGCGAAGAGAGGCAAGAAGTACCTGGCGTCGCGGAGCAAAGTGGACCGGCTCAAGAAGTACACGCTGGAAGAGGCGATCTCGCTTCTGCCGGAGCTGGCGTACGCGAAATTCGACGAAGCCGTCGACCTGGCGGTGAACCTGGGCGTGAACCCGGCCCACGCGGACCAGATGGTCCGGGGCACGGTCGTCCTCCCCCACGGGACCGGCAAGGGCGTGCGCGTGCTCGTCTTCGCCAAGGGCGACAAGGCGAAGGAGGCCCAGGAGGCCGGCGCGGACTTCGTCGGCGCCGAGGACATGGTGGAGAAGATCCAGGGCGGCTGGCTCGACTTCGACAAGGCCGTGGCGACCCCGGACATGATGGGCCTTGTCGGCCGACTCGGCCGGGTGCTCGGTCCTCGGGGCCTCATGCCGAACCCGAAGACCAACACCGTGACCCTCGACGTCTCGACCGCCGTGAAGGAGTTGAAGGCCGGCCGCGTGGAGTATCGCGTCGAGAAGGCCGGCATCATCCACGTCCCCGTGGGCCGCAAGTCTTTCGAAAAGCAGCAGATCAAGGAGAACGTCGAGGCGGTGATGGAGAGCCTCATCAAGGCCAAGCCCGCTTCGGCCAAGGGCCACTACGTAAAAGCCATCGCCCTCGCCACCACCATGGGGCCGGGGGTGAAGGTGGATACGACGGAGTTCAAGGTCTAAGAACGACGTTCCGCGTTCCGCGTGCTGCGTTCTGCGTGGGGTTTGACGCGGAACGTGAAACGCAGAACGCTGCACGATGTTTTTACCTCTTCCGCGCCGTCGAAGACCGCAGGCGCCTCGTTTGCGAGGCTTAATTTCCTGCCGAGTCGGCTGGAGGAAATGGGCAGGCGATCCCATTTCACGAAACGGCCGGAATTGTTCGCCGCAACCGAAACCGTTTCATGAAGAAAGGGGGTCGTAAGCGAGCGTGAAAAAGGGAGAAAAGGAAGAAGTCGTAGCGGAACTTCGGGAGAAGTTCCAGGGCGCCCAGGCGGCGATCCTGGCGGAGTACCGGGGGCTCACCGTGGCCCAGACCGGCAGGCTCCGCCGGGCTCTCGAGAAGGAGGGCGCTGCCTACAAGGTGGTCAAGAACACCCTCGCACGGATCGCCGTGGACGGGACGGACTTCGAGGTGCTGAAGGACCAGTTCCGCGGACCCTTGTCCGTGGTCCTGGCCTACAAGGACGCGGCAGCGGCGGCCAAGGTGGTCGACGTCTTCGCCAGGGAGAACCCGGCCTTCATCGTGAAGTCCGGCGCCCTCGGCGGAAAGCTCTTCGGAGCCCAGGACGTCGAGGCCCTGTCGAAGCTCCCGAGCCGCGAACAGCTCCTCGGTCAGCTCGTCGGCGTGCTGCAGGGGCCGATGCGGAACTTCCTCGGAGTGCTCAGCGGAGTGCCGAGGAGCTTCGTCCAGGTGCTCCACGCGATCCAGGAGAAGAAGGCCGCCTGATTCGACCCAAGAACGCAAACCTGCCCATTTTTATCCAGAGAGACGGAGGTATCCATGGCAGCCACGAAGGAAGAAGTCGTTTCGTTCATCGAGAACATGAGCGTGCTCGAGCTCTCCCAGTTCGTGAAGGAGCTCGAGGAGAAGTTCGGCGTGACGGCGGCGGCGCCCATGGCGTTCGCGGCGATGCCCGGCGCCGGAGCCCCCGGTGCGGCCGCCCCCGTGGTCGAGGAGAAGACCGAGTTCGACGTGAAGCTGACCGACGCCGGCGCCAACAAGATCCAGGTGATCAAGGTCGTGCGCGCCATCACCGGCCTCGGCTTGAAGGAAGCGAAGGACCTGGTCGACGGCGCCCCCGGCATGGTCAAGGAAGCCGCCAGCAAGGACGAGTCGGAAGATATCAAGAAGAAGATTGAAGAAGTGGGTGGCAAGGTCGAGATCAGCTCATTTCACCTCGACCCGTACGGTCGCAGCGCAACAGCTCCCAGGGTGCACGGAGCCCAAGCTCCGTGCGCCCTATTTTCCGCTAACGCCCCCTCCTCTTCTGCGCTTGCGATCGGCGAACGGAGAGCGCGCCGGCCGATTTCACTCCTGAAGGAGATATGAACCCCATGGCATATGCACAGGCCGACCATCGGAGACTTCGCAGGAAGTTCAACAAGATCGAGACCGTCGTCGAGATCCCGAACCTCATCGAAGTCCAAAAGACCTCGTACGAGCGCTTCCTCCAGGCCGACGCCGCCCCCGAGGCGAGAGAGAACATCGGCCTGCAGAAGGTGTTCCAGAGCGTCTTCCCGATCAAGGACTTTGGCGAGACGGCTTCCCTCGAATTCGTGAAGTACGAGTTCGGGGAGCCCAAGTACGACATGGACGAATGCCTGCAGCGGGGTATGACCTTCGCCCGGCCGATCAAGGTGACCGTACGGCTGGTGGTGTGGGATGTGGACGAGGAGGCCGGCACGCGGAGCATCCGCGATGTCAAGGAGCAGGAGGTCTACTTCGGAGAGATCCCGATCATGACCGACAACGGTACGTTCATCGTGAACGGCACCGAGCGCGTGATCGTCAACCAGCTCCACCGCTCGCCGGGCGTCTTCTTCAGCCACGACGAGGGGAAGAAGCACTCGAGCGGCAAGTTCCTCTACTCGGCCCGCGTGATCCCGTATCGGGGTTCCTGGCTCGACTTCGAGTTCAATCACAAGGACCTCGTGTTCGTCCGCATCGACCGGCGGCGAAAGCTCCCCGCCACCGTGCTCCTGAAGGCGCTCGGGTATCGCCACCAGGACATCCTCGACTTCTTCTACCAGAAGCTCGCCGTCCGGCTGGATTGGCAGGCGGAGAAGGCG
>JACRCS010000708.1 GCA_016218905.1 Deltaproteobacteria bacterium | reverse complement strand
TTTCCGCCCCTTGGGAATGTGCCCCGACCCGCAGCGGGAGGATGACGGCAGGTGCCGGGGGGCCGGGCGTCCCTGTGCCTGCTCTTGGAAACAAGGAGGGCCGCCTCCCGGTCGGGAGACGGCCCTCGGACGCCGGCTGGCGGTCGCAGACTGGAATGCCTCCGGGTTCGGGAAGCCGGAGACCTGGATGCCGTCCATGGGGCATCATGGTCCTCCCCGGCCGACCTCCGCGATGAATCGGCGGATTCGTTTCGCGTTGTTTCCGAGATCGCTGCGCCCGACCCGAGAGACAGACCGCACGTCGATGCGGCTTCTCGCTCCCTCGGGTGTCACGCGAATGACGATGTCGTTCACGAAGCCATACCAGAAGGTCCGATCGTACGCTTCGACCCGCCACTCCCTCTGGTCCGCGGCCACGAGGACCCAGCCCTGGCTGCGGACGGCACCCAGGGCGCGCTCGAAGGCCTGTTTAGGCCCCAGCGGCAATATCAGAGGCTGAATGTCGGGGTACGCGGCCTGCTGCAGTCTTGCGACCCCTTCCCCGCCGTAATCGAGGGAGTTCGCCGCTCCGGCGCGCAGAGGCACAATCGCCGAGAACGTCGGAGGTCGCTCTGTGTCCGTCGTTATATCGTGGATGGCCAGAATGCTCTTCGCCGTTCGCGCCAAGTGCCAGATCCAGGCGGAGACGCAGGGACCGGCTGGCTGCGGCGCCGACCGCCGCGAGGGTGAGGCCCAGTCGGCTGCGGGTCGCCCGCGCGACCAGGCCCCCCGTCAGGGCGACGCCCATTCCCCCTAACCCGCCCCAAGCAGCCCAGAGCAGTATCGTGAACCCCCTCCCTGAAACTCCACCATCCCCAACGGCACCCGAGTCCGGAGAGGCCGGCGGCGAAAACCGCGGCGGCCGAGAGCAACAAACCGGCAAGGGCAAGCCTCGCGCCTCGAAGGCCTGTCATTTCTTGCGACGCCGGCCTCCCGGTAGGGGTCATACGGTGAACTCGGTCAACCAGAGATCGTGCAGGTTGCAGAAACTCGTTGCCCACAGCACCCCCGAGAACCCCGTCGGCAATAGGTATGTGCTCTCCGGTTTGTCGGCCTCGGTGAAGGTCCTCTCGCCAAGGAACTTCCCGTCCGGTGTCAACAGCGTGTGCTTCACGATGAAGTGAGGCATGGACATCGGGTGCGGGGTCACGATGGTCAGCTTCCCAGCGTCGGTCGTCACCTTCGGGGCGTGAGCGCCCTCCTTGCCGGCCCAGCGGCCCGGGGCGTCCCGCGTGAAAATGAGGCCGGCGGGGAGCGTGGACGCCCGTGCCGGCAAGGGGCTGCCTGCGACCATCGCGCCGGCGATGGCAAGGAGCTCGGGAGACAGGCGATACACCGCCGCGTCGTCGCTCGTCTCGTAGCCGACCAGGAGCTCGGGGTCTCGAGCCGACGTGAGGTCGCGCAGCACGTCCGACAGGACCGCCGGACCAATCTTCCCCGCTCACCCGCAGGTGCGGGCCATCCCGGTGAGTGTCTTCTTGCGCCGAAACATGGCACCCCGAGTCGACGTGGAGGTAGAGAGCGCGCAGGGAAGGTACTGCACGAAGGGCCGCTTCGCCAGTGGGCCCGCTCAGGATCCGAGCACATTGCCCGATGACGCCTTACCTTCTTGGGGGGACAAAAGAAGGCCCAGGGCCGTGTCCCCGAAAGGAGGTTCCAATGGAAAACAAGATTCTGTGGGAGACTGACTTTGAAGCCGCGAAGAAGCGGGCGCAGGCTGAGGGGAAGCCGATCCTGCTCGACTTCTTCAACCCTGGGTGAATTGGCTGCAAGCAGATGGATGCCGTGACGTATCCAAACGCAGCCGTCATCTCGTACCTCAACCACAACGTCGTGCCGGTACGGGTGGCTTTCGACCACGAGTCACTCGCGGCGTGCTTCCGCGTCAGCTGGACGCCGACCGTTGTGACGCTCGCCCCGGACGGCACAGAGCACTATCGCACGGTAGGCTTCCTGCCGCCTGACGAGCTGATCCCCTCGCTGCTCCTCGGCTCCGCCAAGTGGCATATCGACGAAGACCGTGTTGACCGGGCACTCCACGACCTCGAGGAGATCTTGGAGTCCTACCCACGGAGCGAGTCTGCGGCGGAGGCGATGTACCTCAGGGGCGTGTGCGGCTACAAGGCGAGCCACGATCCCAAATCTCTCAAGGAGGCCTACGAACAGCTCAGAGCCGAGTATCCCGGCAGCGAATGGGAGAAACGGGCCTCCCCGTATCGACTCCTCTGACCCTGTGACGAGGCGGCTTCGGCCGCCTCGTCACGTACCCGGGAGTCCATCGACGAACCTACGGGGGTCATCTCTGCACACCGATCCGCACGCCTGGACACTTGCTTTGGTCGCAGCATACTGCTGCAGCGCCTACGGGAGAGAGAAGGATGACGCACGATGGAAGATCTGCTGCGGGCAATTGCACAGAACGACGTACCCGGCGCCATCGGCGCGTTCGACGCCGCCATGGCCCGGGGCGAAGATCCGTGGCGCGTGCATCTTGACCTCTACCCCTTGGCCCAGCGGGTGTTGAACCCGCCCTTTATCAACCCGCACTTGCCCAAGATGCATGCCATCTGTCGAGAGTTCCTACCCTATCTGGAAGCGGAGGATTTGCCGGCTCTGGTCCGTGTCGAGGTCGGCGAATATGCTCGGCGGCCGCTCCTGCCTGAGACTCCCAGAGCAGATCCACCACGAGGGGCGGTGACATTTGCAGACATCGAGGCAGCGGTGTCGCAGGGAGACCGCGCCGAACTGGCGGCGAGAATGGCGGCGTTCGACGCCCGACAGGGTTCCCACGAACTGGTCCGCAGACTGGCTCTGTTAGGCAGCGGCTACCTGGACAGTACCCTGGGGCACGCGATCTCCTGCACCGTGTTCATCCTGCAGGAGATGTTGGCGCGCTCCGACCATGACCGCTGGCCGGTGTTCGCCGGGCTCGCCGAGTACTTCTGCAGAGGGCACTTTGAGCACACCCCGACGTGGCGCACACGCGAGAAACACTGGACCGCGGAAGATCTCAACAGGGAGGCTCTGCGGGCGGTGAGCGCTGGAGGGGTCGTGAATCTGCACCACACCATTACCCTCTACAGCGTGGACCGGACACGGGCCTGGCTGAGCGACGAAGAACTGGCGCACATGCAAGACGCCTGCGCGTCGTTCATGGGGGAGAAACAGGCGTCACCGGTGGCGTTCGAGACGACCGAGACAACCTCCCCGTCAGACTACAAGGCATTCCTAGAGGTATTCTTGGGCCTCAACGCGCCGGCGACAGTGGCGTCGCTGGGAGGGCTCCTCGGGTCCCGTGAGGAACGACGCCGACTCGGGCGCTACCTGAGCAAGGCGGTCTGCGACGCCTACCAAGGAGAGTACGATCCCCATTTTCTCACCGGCCTCGGCGCGGCCTTGTGGGTGATCGAGCGTTTCTGGGACCAACCGCCCATCGCATACAACGGCCTCCTACAGTACGTCACTTACTTCTACCGCGGCCTGCAGAGGACAAAGAGCGGCGCAAGTTTCAATCGACCCGCATCCAGATGACGGCGTGGCGAGACGACGATGGTAAAGCCCGATCGCGCTTTGCGAATGCATTCGTCCTGGCCCAATGGCTCGGTGCCCACATCCTCGAGGTGGACGCTCCGTTGTTCGGGAGGTTCCTCAAGGCGACAGGAGGAGTTTGTGGGAGAAGAGAGTTCGCACCGGAGACGGTCTCCAGCGCAACCTCTGCCCACGGCAACCGTGGCCTCGTTGACCATCGAAGACCGGACAGGTCCTCACCGAGCTGAACGTCATGGCGGAAATCAGCGACAGAGAGACGTCGTCCAGGCGGTTGAGGGAGGAGCCGCTGCATCGCTCGTCTCGGAGCTCGCGGCGAGGGAGGCAATGGGCTTGGGGAGCGCTCAAGAAGTTTGAAAGGAGACAAACCCGCGGGACGGTTCGCGGCAGAGGATGAGGGAACCGGCTCCCCACAGGGAGCCCCGCGGCCCCTCTTGGAGGCCCTGGCACCAGACCACGCCCTCGCCACCTGAGCAAGCGCGGCAAGCTTCACGGAAGCTTGCCGCGGCCCCTCGGGCTCCTTACACCTCACGCCCCGTGGACAGCGTGCTTCGCCTTGTGGGCGTGCCACTCACCGTGCGCCACCCCCGGTTCACCGAGAGCGGTCGCTTCAACCTCCCGTGCCCGGAACTCCCCGACGGGCAGGATGGACCGGCCGAAGGCATCTTCGAGCATCAGGGCGCTGCCGGCGTACCAAGCCAGCGCCGCCGCGACCAGGAAGAGGTAGCCGCCCGTCATCAGTGCGGTCGTGCCCCCGGTCAGCATCCCGACGGCCATGGCGACCGACCCGCCCGTGACCGCGAGCTTCGCGCAGAAGAGGGCGAAGTTCGTGGCCAGGGCTGCCGCCGCGCAGGCGCCGGAGACGAAAGCGAGCGCGATGAACCAGTACCCCAGCGGGCCCCCGAGGCCTGCGGTCGTGCCAGGCATGAAGCGCGTGGCGTAGGCGAGGTTCACCGCGCCGAACGCGACCCAAAAGGCTCCCCACATCCCGTGAAACGCGGTCGAAAGGCCTTCTCTGGCCCGGTAAGCCCACATCGCCGCCGCAAACTGCGCAAAGCCGAAGAACATCGCGAGGATCGGCCCCAGGAACACATGGTCTCCAAATCCCTTCCAGCCGGCATACTGCGCACCCACCACGAATGCCGCCGTCGAAAAGGCGAACAGACCCAGCATGGACGCCCCCGCCACCGGCTGCAGGAAGATATGGGCGTGTTCCTGAATTCGTTTCCCCGTCATCTCGACGTCGTGAGTCTCCATCTCATCATCTCCTTGCGGCCTGTCATCCAACACCCTCACCGATCACCTTCTCCGCTCCCGTGGGGGCAATCTGCCGACAGCGACGTCGTCTTGGTGGATCGAACGAATTTCCACACGTTTCCCGCCCTCCTCTATCAAGTGGCTGCGGCTGAGCTCCAAGCCGAGGACATCGCCTACCCGATTCGTAGCATCCTCTGGAAGATGCCGAACCTGCGCTTCACCCTGGGGGAGGTGCAAAGGGTGGATCTCGCCCGGAGGCGCCTCGCCTGGAGGCCAGCGCGAGGCAGAACACCAGCCGGGTGAGAGGCAGACTAATGTGGTCGCGTCGCCAGCTGTTCGATCTTGAGTCGGCAAATGGCCTCGTGAGCGTCCAAGACGGCCTTCCGGGACTCACTTCGAATCCCCTTGTCCGCCCAGGCGGCCATCTTGGCGCTGTCGCCGGCCTGTTCCAGCTCGACCACCAGTTCCCAGAGTGCAGAGTCGTCCGCGCCAGGCAGGGAGCGCATCGCCTTTTGGGACTTGCGGAGAAACTCCTCCACAGTGGCAATGAAGGCGGCGGAGGTGTAGGGATCCACATCCAGGGCGTCACGTGCGATGACGACGAGCTTGTGGATCTGTGGGAGCTGTTCGCGGATCTCGCTCATAGGGCACCTCTCATCAATCCGAGTCTGCGGCAGAACATACCAGGCCATCGGTCCGCACCAATTTCGAAACGAGGTCGACATCTCCGCAGCGCCATGCCCGCCGGCCCGGGCGCGTGATGTCGACGCTTTCCGGGTCGTTGCGGGGCGACCGCCGATCGCGTCAGAGAAACCGCGACGCAGCCGCTCCTTCCGATCCGGAAGAAGGAACCTCTCCTACTTCTTCTCGGGGGGCAGGATGCCCAGACGCTTGGCCGTGTGATCGCGACCCAGGAAGAAGTTGAGCCACGAGGAGGTCCACAGGAGGTCGTAATTCACCGGCGGCACCTGGTAGGCCCCCAGGGTGTCCTCGGCCCCGTGGCTCTTGAGCCTCGGATACGCCCTCACGTAGATGCACTCTTTCGGGTGAGCACCGTTCTTCGGATAGACCTCG
>JACRCS010000729.1 GCA_016218905.1 Deltaproteobacteria bacterium | reverse complement strand
GGTCACCCACGACCGACGCATGGTCGAAGGCTTTGACCGGGTCTTCGAGGTGAGCGACGGCCGGATCGTGGGGGAACGGCCAAGTGGAGCTACCGCGTCCTGAGGAAGATCGTCTTGGACAGCGAAGGGGGGAGCCTTCGGCTCCCGCACCCGGGGCACGATCATCGTCCAGAAGGCGCTCCTGGCGCCCGACGCCCGATGCATTGTGAAGGTCGGCGGCGAGCGGCTGCTGGTCCTCAAGCACGCCCAGGTGTCGGGTTATGAGGTCCTCAAGGACGCCGACTACGACGTCATGCGAGGGTGGGCCAAGGCCGCGAAGATGCCTCCGTACGAGGAGCAATGATGCCAACGCGCTCTCGGTTCCTCCTGATCCTCGGGATGCTTGTCTGTCTGGGATGGGCCGCTGTGGAAGCCCTCCGCGTCCCGTGGCGAGGGCCGAGGGTCGGCCCCTGGAACGCCGGTCCCGTAGACGCTGAAACGGTTCGGGCGAGCTTTCGCCCGATCCAGGAGTCGATGCAGGCAGGCAGGCCCGAGGAGGCGCTTCTGGCGCTTCGTGAAAGGGCACAGAAGGGGCCGTATCCCGGCTACGCATGGTTTCTTCTCGGCGAGGCGGCGTATGAAGAGAGGGCCTACGCGGCGGCGGTGCAGAGCTATCGGAAGGCCGTCGAAACCGACCCCTCGGTGGGGGATCGGGGGGCGGCTCTTCGGGCTTCCTGGACAATCCGGGGAAACCTGGAGGTGATCCAAAGAAGTTCGTGGGCGCGTGCGAATCCGCCGGAGATCGCGGACCTGCGGTATCTGCAGCGTCGGCTCCTCGGAGGGTGCGAGTGATGGGGCGGCTGAAGGAACATCGCTCGGTTCTCCTCGCCGGCGCCCTGATGGGCGCCCTGGGGAGCCTGCTCGCCTACCTGGGCAATCCCGCCAACACCGGAATCTGCATCTCCTGCTTCCTGGAGAACGCCGCCGGCGCCCTCGGGCTCCACGCGAACGCGCGAATGCAGTACCTTCGGCCCGAGCTGCTTGGGTTCCTCCTCGGGAGCTTCGCCATGGCGGCGGTGTCCCGGGAGTTCCGCCCCCGTTGGCGTGCCTCCGGCTTCGCCATGCTGGGCTTCGGGTTCCTCATGGCCCTCGGCTCCGCCATCTTCATCGGGTGCCCCATCAAGGCGCTCCTGCGGCTCGCGGCCGGCGACCTGACGGCGCTTCCCGGCTTCGCGGGGCTCGGGGCCGGCATCTGGCTCGGCATCCGTCTCCTGGACGCCGCCGAGCCGTCGGTTCTCGGCGGGGAGGACGGACGAACCCGCGAGGCACCGCTCCTCCTTCCCCTCGGCGTCGTGATCGCCACGGCCGTGCTTGCGGGGCTCGCCTTTGTACCCGGGGCTCTCTTCGAGAGCCGCTCGGGTGGAGGCGCCGTCCACGCCTCGCCGGTCTGGAGCCTCGGGGCTGGCCTCGCACTCGGCGCGTCGTCCCAGAGGTCTCGCTTCTGCGTCACCGGAAGCCTTCGCGACCTCATGCTCACCCGGAGTCTCTGGCCGGCTGCCGGCCTCCTTCTCGCCCTCGCCGCCGCTATCGCGACGAACGTCGCCACGGGGCAGTTCCGGCTAGGCTACGCCGATCAACCCGGTTCCCACCTGGAATGGGCCTGGGGTCTCCTCGGCATGGGGCTCGTCGGCGTCGTGGCCGTGCTCGCCGGTGGGTGTCCCTTCCGCCAGATCATCAGGGCGGGGGAGGGAGACCTCGACGCGGCCACCGCAACGGCCGGAATGCTCGCCGGAGCGGCCTTGGTTCAGAGTTGGGGGCTCGGAGGATCGTCCGCCGGCGTCCCGGCCGCTGGGAAGATGGTCATCCTGCTCGGCCTGGCCGCCGTTCTTGGCTATGACCCTATTGTCGAACGCCTGACAACCAATTGAAATTACAGGGAAGATCAGACCTTATTGTTGCTGACTCGGACTCCATTGCCACTGGCTTCGACCTTATTGTTCTGGTTCCGAGATCATTGTCGCCTTGGCCGCCCCAAGCCAGGGCCTCAGGTACTGGGTCGGTTCGTTCCACTGCTCTGGCCCCAACATCGACCGCTGGCGACCGGGGAGTGCCTAAGGGTAAGCGATCCGGTTTCAGTCCCGGGAGTGGATAGCGTGGAGTGCTTTCGGGGCGTCGGGCGGAACGCGACCACGCGATGCGTGAGAGTAACGAAGCGCCGCGGTGGGTGGGAATGTGAAGCCCAGGAGCCTTCCCTACACCATAGAAGTCTGGTGTCGAGCATCAAGTCCACCCAAGTCGCTCACTCACCCACGCGGGAGCTTGATGACGGTCTGAACAGGTCGCGTTGCTCCCGGAGGCACCGGGTGCGCGAAGACAAGATCACAGGCGAGGTAGCCGTCCACCGCCACGCCGACGCAACGTACCAGAAGGAGTGTCGCTCCCCCCCTCGTGGCAATGCGGGCGGTGCCGGCACGATGGCGCGGCTGACCGGCCCGCTCGGACAGTATTGTTTCACTTTGCCCAATCCACCCGGAATTGGCCCGGACCTTATTGTTGCGCCTTCCCCTATTTGCTCTATCCCAACTCGGACAATATTACGTGGCTCGGACTCCATTATCGGACTCCGAGATTATTATCTCGCCACAACAACCACGTGCGACCTCGGCGGCGCGTTACTCCACCGTGACGCTCTTTGCGAGATTCCGCGGCTGATCCACGTCCGTGCCCTTCAGAACGGCCACGTGGTAGGCGAGGAGCTGCAGGGGCACGGACGTGACGATGGGGAGGAGCTCCTCGGCGAAGGCGGGCACGGTCAGCACGCTCTCCGCGAGCGCCGCGACCCCCTCGTCGCCAGCGGTCGCGAGCGCGATGATGCGCCCCTCGCGGGCCTTCACCTCCATCACGTTGGAGAGGATCTTCTCGTAAGAGGAGCCCTGGGGCAGAAGGGAGATGACCGGGAGCTCGTCGTCCACGAGCGCGATGGGGCCGTGCTTCATCTCCCCGGCCGCGTACCCCTCGGCATGGATGTAGCTGATCTCCTTGAGCTTGAGCGCTCCCTCGAGGGCGATGGGGTACTGGAGGCCGCGCCCCAGGAAGAGGGCGCTGCGGGCGTTGACGATGCTTCGGGCGACCTCCTCGACGTGGCCGTCGAGCTTCAAGACCTCCTCCACGGCGCCGGGCAGGCTGCGCAGGAGGTCGATCTTCTCGGCGAGCGCCTCGCGGCTCAAG
>JACRCS010000728.1 GCA_016218905.1 Deltaproteobacteria bacterium | reverse complement strand
CGCCCTCGAGGCACTCCGAAACCACGCTATCTTCTCAAAAACGCGTCGGGCTGTCTACCCCCGGCTTTGCGACAAAAGAATCTTCGCCGCCTCCGCTAGCCTGCTCGGCCCTTGACGTTCTCGGCTTGTGCGTCAGCGCTGCCGGGCCGCTATTCTCGGTCGTCGGTTGTCGGTTATCGGTGTTCGGCTTGGAAGAACCGACAACTGAAAACCGAAGACCGATAACGAGCTTCATCGGCTCCGGAGGAGCCGGCGAAGCTCCGGCCAGCTCCGGGCGTTCAGCACGTCCTCGGGCTCGAGCCAACCCCTGCGCGCCTGAGCCACGCCGAAGCGCATCCAGTCGAGCTGAGCTAGGGTGTGGGCGTCGGTGGAGATGGCAACCTTCCCTCCCCTCTCCTTCGCCAGCCTGCAGCCCGCATCGTCCAGGTCCAACCGGTCGGGTTGGGCGTTGAGCTCCAGGAAACAGCCGCGCTCCTTGGCACCGTCGACGACCCGCTCCAGGTCGATCTCGTAGCCTGCCCGTGCGCCGAGGAGTCGGCCGGTCGGGTGGCCCAGGATGTCGAAGTGCGGGTTGTCCATGGCTCGGAGGATCCGCTCCGTCTGCCGGTCTCGGGGTAGCCCGAAGGCGTGGTGGATGGAGCAGACGGTGAGGTCGAGCTCTCTCAGGATGCTGTCCGGGAGGTCGAGGGAGCCGTCCTCCATGATGTCCACCTCGCTGGACTTGAGGATCCGGAACTCCGGATGGAGCTCGTTCAGGCGGTCGATCTCCTCGAACTGCTTCGCCAGGCGCTTCTCGTCGAGGCCGCGCGCCACCGTGAGCCGCTTCGAGTGGTCCGCGATGGCGAGGTACTCGTAGCCTCGCCGCCGGGCCGCCTCGGCCATTTCGTCGACGCGGAAGCGGCCATCGCTCGCCTTCGTGTGGACGTGGAGATCGCCACGGAGATCCTGGAGCCGGAGGAGGCCGGGCAGCCCGCCGGCCCGGGCGGCTTCGAGCTCGCCCCGCTCCTCGCGGAGCTCGGGCTCGATGTAGGGGAGCCCCACCCGTGCGTACACCTCCTCCTCCGTCGCGCCGGCGACCCGCTCTTCCCCACGGAAGACGCCATACTCGTTGACCTTGAGGCCGGCGCGGAGGGCGAGCTTTCGCAGAGCGACGTTATGGGCCTTTGAGCCCGTGAAGTACTGGAGGGCGGCACCATAGCTCTCGCGAGGGACGGCCCGCAGGTCCACTTGCAGGCCCGAGCGCAGCACGACGGAGGACTTCGTCTCGCCCCCGGCGAGGACCCGAACGACCTGGTCGCAAGCAAGGAAGTGAGCCATGGCCGCGTGTTCACCTCCGGGACGGCAGACGGCGAGCACGTCCAGGTCGGCGACGGTCTCCTTGCCCCGCCGATAGCTCCCGGCGACCTCCGCCTCCTCGATGTCGGGAGAACGCCGCAGGTGCGCAAGAAGAGCGCTCGCGACCTGCTCGGCGAGGGGTCGCTGAAAGCGGATGGCCTTCTTTCCGGCGCGGGCGAGGGCGTCGAGGACGTGCTGCTCGGTCCGCTCTCCGAAACCCTTGAGCGCGCGGATCCTGCCCGCCTCCGCCGCTTGCCGGAGCTCTTCGAGGCTCCCGACGCCGAGCTCGGCCTGAAGGAGCTTGACCCTCTTCGGTCCCAGCCCGGGGACGGTGAGCAGGTCGGCCAGGCCCGGCGGCATCCGCTCCTCCAGCTCGCGCAACTGAGTGAGCCCGCCCGTCCTGACGATCTCCCCGATCTTGGAGGCGAGGTCCCGGCCGATCCCCGGCAGACAGGTCAGCGGCTCTCCCCGGTCGAGCACCTCGGCGACGCTCGCCGGCAGCTCCGCCACGACCCTGGCGGCGTACCGGTACGCGCGGACGCGAAACGGGTTCTCCCCCTCGATCTCGAGGAGGTCCGCCACGCGGTCGAGGATCTCCGCAATTTCCGCGTTGACGACGGGCATGCCTCCACTCCTTTGGGGGAGCCTAGCTCTGCCCTATTCGCTCTCCTGGGGCCGGTTCTTCGTCCACGAAGGGTGGGTAAGCTTGTAGAGCTCGACCTTGTAATGCATGGCGCGCTTGGTGATGCCGAGGAGCTTGGCAGCGTCCTTCTGGACCCAGTGGGCGCGATCGAGCGCGGCGAGGATCAGCTCCTTCTCCGCCTCCTTCAGCGAGATCCCGCCCGGCGGCAGTTTCAGGCGCGCTCCGGGTTCGTCTCGCTCCACGGCCGCTGTCCGCTCCTCGAGCCCCAGGTCCACCGCTCCGATGGACGGCCCTTCGCAGAGGAGCACCGCCCGCTCGACGGCGTTCCTCAGCTCCCGTACGTTTCCCTTCCAGCCGTGAGCCCGGAGGCTCTGGAGCGCCTCGGGCCCGAACGCCACGGGTGGCCGTTTGAAGTCGGCACAGAGCAGGGTCGCGAAGTGGCGGGCGAGGAGAACCGGGTCGTCACCGCGCTCCCGCAAGGGCGGCAAGTGGAGGTTGACGACGTTGAGCCGGTAATAGAGGTCTTCCCGGAACCGCCCGGCCTCCACCTCCTTTCGGAGGTCGCGGTGGGTGGCGGAGATGACTCGGACGTCCACGGTCACCGACTCCTCGCCCCCCAGCCGCTCGACGCACCCGTCCTGCAGCACCCGCAGGATCTTTGCCTGTGTCGACGGGCTCATGTCGCCGATCTCATCCAGGAAGAGGGTGCCCTTGTGGGCGCGCTCGAAACGGCCCATCCGGCGTCGGGCCGCTCCCGTGAAGGCGCCTCGCTCGTAGCCGAAGAGCTCGCTCTCCAGGAGAGCGTCGGGGATGGCCGCGCAGTTGACCGCCACGAACTCTCCCTGTGCCCGGGGCGAGAGGGCGTGAATCGCTCCCGCGACGAGCTCCTTGCCCGTCCCCGTCTCTCCGGTGACGAGGATGTTCGCGCGCGTCGGCGCCACCTTTCGGACCATCTCGAGCACGCGGTGGAGAGCGGGGCTGTCGCCCACGATCTTCTCCGGCCGGTACGGGGAGAGGACGTCTTCCCGGAGGCCCTCCACGCGCTCCACGTACTCGCCGTGGCGCAACGCCTTCTCGATCCTCGCCTCCATCTCGTCGATGTCGAACGGCTTCTCGATGAAGTCGAGCGCGCCGAGGCGCAACGCCCGAACCGCCGTCTCCATGGTCCCGTGGGCCGTCATGAGGATCACGGGCGTCCGAGGCTGCACCGTGCGGGCGGCTTCCAGGACCGCCAGCCCGTCGGGCCCCGCGGGGAGCTTCAGGTCCGTCACGACGAGGTCGAAGGTCTGCTCCTCCAAGACCCGGATGCCCGCGTCCCCCCGCATCGCGGTTACGACCTTGTGGCCCTGGGCGCCGAGCGCGATGGCGAGGGCGTCGCGCAGGGCAGCGTGGTCCTCGACGATCAGGATGTTAGCCACAACCTGCCTCCTCGGGAGCGATCGGCAGCAGTAGGATGAAGGTGGTACCCCGTCCGACCTCCGAGCGCACGTCGAGGATGCCCCCATGGGCATCGACGATCTTCTGGGCACCGGGGACCCCGAGGCCGGAGCCGTTCTGCTTGGTGGTGAAGAACGGCTGGAAGATCCGCCGGAGGACGTCGGGGGACATGCCCGGACCCTGATCGGTGATCTCTACGCGCACCCTCGCCGCCCGGCTTTCGCCGAAGCCGCGGATCTCCGGGATGGAAGCCCCCAGACTCGAGGCGACGAGGACCGGGGTCTCTTCCGCGAGGACCCTCACTCGGAGCTCTCCGCCCCCTTCCATGGCCTCCACGGCGTTCGCGAAGAGGTTCGCCAGCGCGTCCCTGAGCCGGCCGGCATCCGCCAGGATCGGCGGGAGGTCCGGCGCGCACTCCCAGACGATCTCCGTCCCGGCCTCGGACAGCCGCGCCAACGTGGTCTCGAGGGCCTCCCGCACGACCGTCTCCGCGGCCGCGGGCGCGAGCTCGAGAGCGAGGGGCCGGACGAAGTCCAGCATCTGGGTCAGCTTGCCGTTGGCCTGAAGGAGCTCCGCGTCCGCCCGGTCGAGGTACGTGCGGCCGGCCTCGTCCTCCTGGAGTCGGCGCCGCGCGAGGCCCAGGAACAGGCGAACGCCTCCGAGGAGGTTTCGGAGCTCGTGCGCGACATGGGCCGAGACCTCTCCGAGGCCCGCGAGGCGGTTACGCAGGGCCTGCCGCTCCCGCTCTTCCTCCACGAGCCTGAGGTCTTTGAAGAAGATGGCGCTCCCCAGGACCTCGCCCCCGTCGCCCTCGATACGGGAGAGGGAGAAGCCGACGAGCAACCGCTCGTCTTTGCCGGAGCGGAGCTCCAGCTCGGCGCGGTCCGGGAGCGTGCCACGGTCCAACGCGCCGAGGAGCAGGTGCGCGATCTGGGGACAGTCGCGGAACGCCTCGCGGCAGTCCGCGCCCACCACTTCTCTCGGATCCGCGCCCAGACAGCTCTGGGCGGGCTCGTTGAGGCTCGTGACGGTCCCGGTCGCGTCGATGCTGATGACCCCGCACCGCATGGAAGCCAGGACTCGCTCGGCGAGGTCCTCTCTCACGGCCGTGCCCCCACCCCTCCCCCTCCTCTGAGAGGCGGGAGGGCAGTGAAGCCGAAGGAGAGCTCGAGGAAGTGCTTGAGCACGGCGGCCGTGAGGCCCCAGATCAGGTACGGTCCCCACCGGAAGTGATGGATCGTCCGGTTCTCGCCGGCACGAATGGCGTAGTAGTTTGAGGGATCCAGGACGTGCGTCAGCGGGACCAGGAGGATCTCGGCTACCTCCATCGGGGCGGCGACGAAGGGGTAGTCCGCGCGCTCCAGGTGGACCACGTAGGGGGTAACGCGGTACCCGGTGACGGAGACGAAGTCGTCGAGGGCTCCGAGGACCTTCAGGTCCTCCGGCCGGACACCCACCTCCTCCCACGTCTCCCGGAGTGCCGCCGCGAGGGTGTCGGCGTCCTCCGCGTCCACGCGCCCGCCGGGGAAGGAGATCTCGCCCTTGTGCTGCTCCACGTGAGCCGTTCGCACGGTGAAGAGGACGGCGAGGCCCCCCGGCCCGGAGACGAGCGGCAGGGCCACGGCGGCCGGCAGATAAACGCCGAGCGGGATCTCCAGTCTGCCGTGGCGGGAGAGCGCCTGCGCGATCGCGTCGAGTTCGTGGTTGGCAGCGGCGACCTCTCCCATCTCCTCCTCGTGCGAAGCACCCGTGGGGCCGGCGGCCAGACCGTACCACCCGCGGGATGGCCGTTCAATAGGGATCGGCCTTTGGACAGCCTTCCAAAACCTGCCCTCCCCCTTCCCTGTCGGGTGTTGAGTTCTCCGCAAGGTTGATCGGGGCACCCCATGTGCTACAATGGCGCCCCTTTTCACGGGCAGGTCCCGGAAAGCGACGCCGATGGATAAAACGGCCCGAGACCCCAAGGGCTTCCCCTGGGGCCAGGCGAGCCGGGTCATGAACGACACGGTCGCCCGCTACGACCCCATGGAAGCCGTCGAGCAGATCTGCCAGGCGACCCTGATCGATCCCAAGACCGTCGCGCACGTGCTCGAGGGGGAGTTCGACTACATGGCGTGCCTGGGGCTCGTCGAGGAGTCGGACATGGACGAGACGGACCGCAGCGACCTCGAACGGCTCAAGCGGGAGAACGCCGACATCGTGGATGCGAGCGACGGAGAGTACGACACGGGCGCCGCCGTCCTCTTCATCCAGCGCAACCGCGGGATCGATCAGGAGACGATCGCCCGCATCCTGGAGGCCAACTTCCACTTCCTCGACGAACGGGGCTTCCTGGACGGCAACTGGGGGGAAGACGAGGACGAGGAGCCCTAAGTGTCCCCAGCGCGGCGCCAGAGCTCCGCGAGGGCTCCCGCGAGCTCCTCCGGCGCCTCGAGCAGGGGCATGTGGCCGCAGCCGGGGAGGAGCGTGAGGCGAGCCCCGGGGATCCCGGCGGCGAGTTCCTCGGAGAGAGCGACGGGCGAGAGCACGTCGGAGTCCCCGCAGACGATCTCGGCCGGGACGCGGATCGCCCCCAGCTCCTCCACCGTAAGACCGTACGACGCGCACGCGGCGAAGTCTGCGTAGACGGCCTCCGGCCCCGCGGCCGCCATCATCTCCGCGGCCTCCTCGATCCTCTTTCGCTCCGTTCCCTTCGCGAAGACGAAGCGGCAGAGGTTCTCCACCGTGCAGGAGAAGTTCGAACGCACACCCTCGAGGATCTTCGGGTCGACCGGCAGCCGGGCTCCGGTGGAGACCGCCCCGAGGCCGAGCAACCCCTGTGCGCCGCGCGCGGCCAGGGTGAGGGCGATGGCCCCTCCGAGGGAGTGGCCGGCGACGGCGTAGCGGCGAATCCCGGCCTCGGCGACGATCCGCTCCACCGCGTCCGCGCACTCCCCCACGCTCCCGCGAGGCGGTCCGGAGCTCGCCCCGTGACCCGGCAAGTCCAGCGCCATCGTGGGGACGCCCGCCTTCCGGAGCGCGCCGAAGACCTTCGCCCACACGGTATGGTTTCCGCCGGCCCCATGCACGAGCACGAGCGCCCTCCCGTCGCCGTCCGCCCTTCCGATCCATCTGTTCATTTCCGGCCTCCGGCCGCGGTTATCAGTTCTCGGTCATCGGTTATCGGTTGATTGGTTCTCGGCTCACCGGCTGCAGAATTGTCTGTCTTTCGGAACCCCGGTCGGAACCGAAAACCGAGAACCGACAAGGGAGGACCTTCTCGCTTGCCGCTCACGTCCCGCCTCGCGCCGGTCGATACAGGGAGAAGCATTGACACGCCCTCCTGACCAAAACCCCTCGCCGGACCGGAGTTGAATATGG
>JACRCS010000727.1 GCA_016218905.1 Deltaproteobacteria bacterium | reverse complement strand
CTGGATGGACAGGGCGGCACCGCCCCGCGCGTCGCCGTCCATCTTCGTAAGGACCACGCCCGTGATCCCGAGGGCGGCGTCGAACTCCCGCGCCACGTTGACCGCGTCCTGCCCCGTCATGGCGTCGGCCACGAGGAGCGTCTCGGCAGGATGGAGCAGGGCGGAGATCCTGCGCAACTCCTCCATCAGTGCCTCGTCCACGTGGAGGCGCCCCGCGGTATCCACGAGGAGCGTGTCGCAGCCGGTCCGTCGGGCCTCTTCCGAAGCCTTCCGGCAGATCTCCACGGGATCGTCCGAAACCGCCGACTCGAAGCAAGGGAAGCCCAAGTCGCCGGCGATCTTCCGCAGCTGCTGGATGGCCGCCGGGCGGTAGACGTCCGCCGGCACGAGGAAGGGCCGGCGCTTCAGCGAGCGTTTGAGGTAGCTCGCGAGCTTGCCGGCGCTCGTCGTCTTGCCGGAGCCCTGAAGACCGACCAGTAGAACGGGGACGGGAGGCGATCCGCCCAGCTCCAGCGGAGCGCAGTGTTCCCCCATCATGCGCACGATCTCTTCGTGCACGATCTTCACGACCATCTGCCCCGGGGTCAGGCTGCGCATCACCTCCTGCCCGAGAGCTCTCTCCTTGACCGAGGAGACGAAGTCCTTCACGACCTTGTAGTGGACGTCGGCCTCGAGGAGAGCGAGGCGCACCTCCCTCATCGCCGCGTCGATGTCCCGCTCGGCGAGCTTCCCCTTGGAACGAAGGGTCTTAAATACGTTGGAGAGCTTCTCCGACAGGCTTTCGAACATCTCGCTTCCAGGCGACCCGACCGGCGGACGCACCCCCCGGATTTTTCAGAAACGTTGAGTATATGGGCTGAAACCCGCGATCGTCAAGGAAGAAACCCCGATCCGCCCGCCTTCCTGCCCGACCCGTTGCGCCCGAGGGCCACGCCCGCTATCATGGGACGTTCAGTCACCGGGAAGCCTACACCAGAGTACCAGCGCGGAGAAAACCAAGGATGAAGCAGTCGGTCGCATGCCTTCTCGGCCTCCTCGTCGCCTTCAACCTCTGGAGCGCCGCCGGCGCCCAGGAGCCAGGAAAGGACAAAGCTTTGCAGAAAATTCAGGAACTGGCCGCCTCGGACAAGATCGACCGGGCAAATCCTCGCTGGAAGACCTCGATTCCGAAGCCGCAGCAGGTCGAGTTCGAAGCCGGGAAGACCTACTTCGTCCGAATGACGACCAACAAGGGAGCCCTGCGGATCCGGATGATGCCGGACGTCGCTCCCATGCACGTGACGAGCTTCCTCTATCTCGTAGAGCTCGGGTTCTACGATGGGCTCGCCTTCCACCGGGTCATCTCCGGCTTCATGGCGCAGGGCGGCTGCCCGCTGGGAACCGGGACCGGCGGCCCCGGGTACGAGTTCGGAGGCGAGTTCAGCCCGAAGGTCCGTCACGACCGTCCGGGACTGCTCTCCATGGCCAACCGAGGGCCAGGCACGGACGGCAGCCAGTTCTTCCTGACCTTCGTCCCGACTCCCTGGCTCGACGGCAAGCACACCATCTTCGGTGAGGTCGTCGACGGCAAGGAGGTCCTCAAGACCCTCGAGGCCGCGGGCACCCAGAGCGGTCAGACGAAGGAGCCGCTGAGGATCGAGAAGGCCGTCGCCGAGGTGGAGTAATCCCCGTGCGCTCACCCTCGAGAGCCGCGCCGCCGGCGAAAGTGCCGGCGGAGGCCCCGCCCCACCAATATCGAGCGCCCGCCGTCGCGCGGGCGTTCGCCGTCTTGCGCCTCCTGGCGGAGGTTCGGGGGCCGCTGGGCATCTCCGAGATCGCCCGAAGCCTCGGCGCGAGCAAGGGGAGCATTCACGGCATCCTGCTCGCCCTGCGCGAAGAAGGTGCGGTCGAGGAGATGCCGGGCAAGAAGTTTCACCTGGGGCCGCTAGTGGGAAAGCTCGCCCAAAGCCGCAGCAACGAAGTCGATCTCCCCGAAATCGCGGAAGCGTTCCTTCGCAACCTCTCCCGAGAGACGGGCCAGACCGCCGTGCTAGGCATTCCCGACCGCTCGCGCCTGCGCATCGAAGCGGTCATCGAGGGAGCGCAGGATTTTCGGGTGGGCGCCGCACCCGGCATGACGGTGCCCCTCCTCGCGGGCGCGACGGGCAAGGTCCTGATCGCCTGGGGAGGCGTCCCCGTCCCCGCCGACCTGCCGCAGGCAACGCTGGGCAGCGTGGCCACGCGAGAAGAGCTCGAGCGCGAGCTCGAGGAAGTCCGGAAGCTGGGGGTGGCCTTCGACCGCGGCGAGTACCTGCAAGGCGTCGCGGCCGTCGCCTCTCCCGTGAGGGACGCCTCCGGCAAGCTGGCCGGAGTGCTCTACGCGCTCGGCTTCGTCGATCGCTTGCCGGAGCCCCAGCTTCAGGAGCTGGGCCGAAAGGTGCGACAGGCCGCGCTCTCCCTGTCTCAAAGCCTGCGTTAGAGCAGCTATTAGCCGTTAGCCATTAGCGATTAGGAGAGCGTGGGGTTGACTCCTGACGGCTAACAGCTAACCGCTAACGGCTCCACCCACTTCATCCCCCTGACAGCGCCGCGTCCAGGTCCGCCAAGATGTCGTCGATGTGCTCGATACCGATGGAGAGCCGGACGAAATCGGGCGTCACGCCTGCCGCTCGCTGCTCATCCGGCGTCAGCTGCGAGTGCGTGGTCGACGCCGGATGGATGGCCAAGCTCTTCGCGTCTCCGATATTGGCGAGATGACTAAAGAGCTTCAGGCGGTCGATGAAGGCCCTGCCGGCTTCCGTGCCGCCCTTCACCCCGAAGCCGAGGATCGCGCCGAAGAGGCCCCGGTAGTGGTACTTCTTCGCGAGCTCGTGGCTCGGATGGCTCGGTAGCCCGGGATAGCTGACCCAATCGACCTTGGGGTGCTTCTCGAGGTACTCGGCCACGGCCTGGGCGTTGCGCGAGTGCCGCTCCATGCGCAACGGAAGGGTCTCGAGGCCCTGGAGGAGCAGGAAGGAGTTGAAGGGGCTGATGCACGCACCCGTATCCCGAAGCCACTGGACCCGGGCCTTGATCGCGAAAGCGACGTTTCCCAACCCCGGGAAGTTCCCGAAGGTGTTCCAGAAGCTCAGCCCGTGATAGCTCGGATCCGGGTCCACGAAGTGCGGGAACTTGCCGTTGCCCCAGTTGAAGGACCCCCCGTCCACGATGACGCCGCCGATGCTCGTGCCGTGGCCGCCGATGAACTTGGTCGCCGACGCGACCACGATATCCGCACCGTGGTCGAAGGGGCGCATCAGGTAGGAGGTCGGCATCGTGTTGTCGACCACCAGCGGGATGCCCGCCTCATGGGCGATGTCGGCGACCGCGCGGATATCGAGCGTGTCGAGCTTCGGGTTGCCCACCGTCTCCGCATAAACCGCCCGAGTCTTTTCGTTGATGGCGCGCCGGAAGTTCTCCGGGTCCGTGGGATCGACGAAGCGGACCTTCACGCCCATCTTCGGCATCGTGTAGTGCAGGAGCGTGTAGGTACCTCCGTAGAGGCTCTCGGACGAGACGATCTCGTGGCCCGCTTCCACGATGTTCAGGAGGGCCATCGTCTCGGCCGCCTGCCCCGATGAGAGCGCCAGCGCCGCGCTGCCCCCCTCCAGGGCGGCCATCCGGTTCTCGAAGACGTCGCTCGTCGGGTTCATGATGCGCGTGTAGATGTTTCCGAACTCCCGCAGCCCGAAAAGATTCGCCGCGTGCTCCGCGCTCTTGAAGACGTAGCTCGTGGTCTGATAGATCGGGACGGCCCGGCTCCCGGTGGCCGGGTCGGGAGACTGTCCCGCGTGAAGAGCCAGCGTTTCAGGTTTCCAGGCCATGGGGACCTCCGAAGGATTGTTTATCTGTCAGCAGGGAAACAGGAGTGCTTCTATGCGACGTTCATGAAGCGAGTCAAGGATAAAGGGGTGGCCGGATGGAAGCGCGCCGCTCAGGAATCCCGCCAGCAGGTGTACCACGAGGCGGGGTCGTCTTCAGGAGGCTCCGGGACGACGCCGAGCTCCCAGGCGAAGGAGGGGAAAGCGTTCCGTAGTCCGCGCAGCCAGTTCTCGCCGAGGATGCACATGGGCCGCGTCATCGGCGAGGGCGCGACGATCTTCAATAGGACCGCGGCATCGTCGCGGCGCCAGAGCACACCCCTGACGCCGGGATATGAGCAGATCCGTTGGATGAGATCACCCAGGACGGACCCGAAGTCGGCGCTGCCGAGAGCTTCGGGGCTTACGCCCTCCGGCAGTCTCAGGTGACAGTTCGCCCGGTGTCTCCGTCGAACGATCCCCTTCCGCTTCACGGCCGCCCGATGGCGGCGTCTGCGATACTGGTCCATTCGGCCAACGACGCGCATGGCTCGCATGCTACCCCGGTGCAGCAAAAGCACAAGAAGCTCCCCGGCCCGGCAGGAGAGATGCCGTGGCCGGTCGGGCGGCCGCCGCGGGAAACGACTTCTCGAGCCCGCGACGGCTGCCCTATACTGCGAGGGCCGGCCGTCCTGAAGCGGCACGCCCGCGTGGACATCGCCGAGAGGCACGGCAGGACGGCTCCCGATCCGGCCTTCTTTCCCTGCAGCGCACCCGAGAGAGAGACGATGGACATCGACCTCGCCCTCACCCGAATCCGCCCCCGCCTGGGCGCTGCCGGCCTGGGACCGGACGCCATCCGAAGCTTCGAGAGGATGTACCGGGCGTTCCGGAAGGGTTTCTCCGGAAAGGCCTTGTGGTCCGAGATCGCGCCTTGCCAAGCGTCGGACCTGGTCCACCTCTCCGCCCTCGAAGACGATCGTCTTCGCGACGTCGGCCGGTCTTGCCTCGGGAAGATCGCCTGGATCGTACTCAACGGGGGTCTCGGCACTTCGATGAAGATGGAGCGGGCCAAGAGCCTTCTGCGGGTCAAGGAGAGCTACACGTTCCTGGATCTCATCTCGCGGCACGTCCTGGAGCTCCGGCGCCGATGGGGGCGGCCCTTTCCGATCCTCTTCATGAACTCCTTCGCCACCCGCTCGGATACGCTGGCTGCCCTCGAACCCTACCCCCTCGCCCTCTCCGGCCAAGGTGCTCCCCTGCCGCTGGACTTCCTTCAACACCGTTTTCCCCGAATCGTGGCGGAGTCGGGCGAACCCTTCGGGGAGGCGGAAGATCGGGAGGCGTGGGCGCCCCCGGGTCACGGGGATCTCTACCTCGCCTTGCGCGAGTCGGGAGCGCTCGCTCTCCTGCTCGACCGGGGCGTCCGCTGGGCGTTCGTCTCCAACGCCGACAATCTCGGCGCCACGATCCACCTGGGGATCCTCGGCTTTCTTGCGGAGAACGGCCTCGAGTTCCTCATGGAGGTCACCCCGAAGACGGCGGCAGACCTGAAAGGGGGAACGCTGGTCCGAAGCGGCGGGCACCTCCAGTTGTTGGAAGCCGCGCAGGTCCCGGACGGGCACGAGGAGGAGTTCGCCGACGCGACGAGGTTCCCCTTCTTCAACACGAACAACCTGTGGATCGATCTGGCCGCCGTCGAACGGCGCCTGGCCGCGGAGAGCCTAGACCTGCCGCCGATCGTCAACCGAAAGGTCGTCCGTTCTACGCCCGTCGTCCAGTTGGAGACGGCGATGGGGGCGGCGATCGGCGCGTTCGAGCACGCCGGAGGAGTCCTCGTCCCGCGGACGCGGTTCGCGCCCGTCAAGACGACCGACGATCTGCTGGTGAGACGGAGCGATGCCTACCTCTTGGGCGAAGATTCGCCCCTCGTGCCGAACGGGTTGCGGGACGCCGGGTTGGGCCCGCCGGCGGTGCGGCTCGACCCCAACTACTACGCCTCGGCCCCTGACCTCGACCTGAGGATCCCGGAGCCGCCGAGCCTCCTGTCTGCCACGAGTCTCGAGGTGATCGGCGACGTCCGTTTCGAGGAGGGTGTGACGATTCGCGGAGCCGTACGGGTGGTGAACGGCGGCTCCCAGCCGATGACGGTGCGGTCCGGGACGGTCCTGGAAGGGGGCCTTTAGGTACCCTGCAAGACCACCTTCAAGGCGTCGATGACCCGTCCGTCGAAGAGCTTCCCCTTCTGCCCTTCCAGGTACTGGAGAGCCGCTTCCTTGGAGACCGCGGGCCGGTACGGCCGGGGTGACGTGATCGCCTTGTAGACGTCGGCCGCTCCGAGGATCTTGGCCGTCTCGGGCGTCTCGGCCCCCTTCTTGCCGAAGTAGCCGGATCCATCCTCACGCTCGTGATGATACAGGATGGCTTCCCGATCGATCGGGCCGAGGGGCACGTCCTTGAGGAACCGCCAGCCGAGCAGCGGGTGGCGTTGACTCATGGCGCGTTCCCCCGCATTGAGAGCCCTCGGCTGTGCCAACGCGCCGGCCCGGAGGCTGACGTTCCCGAGATTGTGCAGCCGCGAGCTCACGGCCAATCGCGCCGCCTCCTTCTCCTCGTATCCGAGCTCCCGAGCGGTCTTCTCCGCCAGGTGAGCCACTTCTTCCGAGTGGCACTCCATCCCGGGCACCTGTGCCTCCATCATGCTGACGAGCAGCGCCAGGGCCTCGCGCAAGAAGGCCTCCTGAGAGCTTCCGAAGCTCCGGTAAAGCGCGATGTAGCGCTCCATCACCTGTGCCAGGGGTCGAAACCGGTCGACGTCCTTCTCCGAGAAGGGCTCTCCGTCCGAGCGATTGCTGAAGTGGACGACACCCAGCAGCCTCTCGCCGTCCAATAGCGGGAAGGAGAAGAAGGAGTCGTTCTTGTAGGCGTGATCCGAGGGGAGGGTGACGGCGCGCATCTCCCCCGCGTTGCGGACCAGGAGCGGCTGACGCCTCTGGGCCACCCACGCGGATACCGTGTGGCCGGTGAGCGGGAGCCTGAGGGACTGTACCACCTCCTCCCTCCCGTCGAAGCCCAGCGCGACTCGGACCGCGAGGGAGTCCCCGTCATCCAGCATGATGGAGATCCGGTCGGCCGGAACGGCGTCGAGGCAGAGCCGGCAGAAGAGCTCGAGCAGCTTTCCCGGCTCCAGGAGCGGCTCCCGAAAGACGCCGGTCCGGACCGGGTCGAGAACGTCCTCCTCGCCTCTCCGGAAATCCCGCGCGGGCCATTGATGGTAGTGGCGCCCGGGAATGGAGCGGGCTTTCTCCAGGCCCTGGCTGCACGCCTCGATCAGCGCTTCGGGCGAGACGCCGTCTTCCGGGTACGAGACGCCGCTGACGCTGCAAGAAGGGACATCGCGGCTGCCGCCCGGCAGGTCGCGCTGCAGAGCCTCGGTCACCGATTGAAAGACTCTCTCCACCGCAGAGCGCAGGGACCGCTTCTGTGCTCCCGGCAGGATGAGGGCGAAAGCATCCTCTCGAAACCTGGCGAGCGTGTCGAACTTCCGGCACGTCCGGCCCAGGGCGGAAGAGACTCCGCGGAGCAGCGCCTCCCCAGCCGGTCGGCCGTGCCGCTGGCGAAAACGGTGGAAATCGTCGAGCGCCACCAAGAAGACCGAAACCTGATGATTCGAGCGGCGCGCGCGCTCGATCTCCCGCTCTACCTTCTGGTCGAAGTAGCGCCGATTGAAGAGCCCCGTGAGCGGATCCGAGTAGGTGAGGTCCCGCCTGTTGTCACAGTGGAGGTGGGCGTCCAGGACGCCCTCGAAGGAGAACGTGAAGACCCGCAGGAGATGGGCCTCTTCCCGTTGAAAAACAGCGCTGCCGTCGCGGAGCAGGACCAGCGCGCCCATCACCCCGTGGGCCGCGTAGAGGGGCATCAGGAGGAGACTCGAGGCCCGGAGGCGGTTCTGGAGGAGATCGAGCGCCTCGGAACCGGAGCGTTCGCCGGAGACGAGCACCGGGCGAGCGTTCGACCGACCGCCGGACGCGTAGAAGGCTTCGCGGAGGAACGAGGCCGGCAGCGTGCTGTCGAAGCCCCTGCTGACGCGGACGTCCAGGGTCTCATCCCCTTCGTTCCACCAGAGGAGGGCGCCCCTTTCGCAGGGGACGAGGTCCCGCGCCAGGTCCATGAGGAGGGTCAGGGCCGCGTCGACGTCGTCGACGCTGCGCCCGAGCAGTTGCACCTGGAAGAGGAGGTTCATCTTCTCGGAGCAGGTCTTCGCGAGCTCCGGAGTGATCTCGGCTTGCAGGGCAAGGAAGGAGTCGTCCGGGAAGGTTTCTCGCATACGTGCCTCAGTGCACAGTCGGCAAACCTCATCGCCGAGGCTCAAGCAATTAGCATGCCCCTAATCCGGAACGGCTCCTTGGCGGCAAGCGACCGCTCCCGCGGTCTTTTCTCCGCCGCCGTTCCGGAACAGCGCGCGCTGTGCACGCGACGGAGGAAAAAAACTTCCCTTTTGGGATAGGAAAAATCCACCTCGCCGGGGAATTCTTGTGGGCTGGACGACGAGGAGCGGGAGCAGCCTTCCCGTCCCTGGGCTCCCCGAAGTCGCTGAATCAGGCTTGCTTCGCTCCCCGCCCGCCTTCGCCCATCTTGCGGCGCTCCTCGTCGCGGATCTCGCGGCGCAGGAGCTTTCCGACCTTGGACTTGGGGAGCATGTCGCGAAACTCG
>JACRCS010000703.1 GCA_016218905.1 Deltaproteobacteria bacterium | reverse complement strand
CGGAAACGACGCTCACCATCACCGGAATCCGCAAGGAGACGAAGAGCCTCGGCGAGCGGAACTTCCCGGGCACGAGGGCAGCCTCCTTGTAGGTCCATTCGGTTTCGATCTTCGCCTCCTCGAGCCCGAAGGCGGCGACGAGTCATTGGGCCAGGAGGTTCCCCCCCCCTTATGCCGAGCGACGCGGCCGCGCTCGATCGTCAGGTCCTGGCCGTAGGCCTTGTAGGTACCATCCTTGATCTCGAGCTCTCCCGTGCCGGTCGTCTCCTTCCCGGGCTCATCGAACGCGAGGGGGTTTCCGGAGATCCTCGCGTCGAAGCCGGAGCCCTTGAGCCTCACCTGGTTTCCCAGGATCAGTCGGATGCGCGCGACGATCGCCCTCTGTGCCGAGGGAGAAGACGATCCTCTTCCCGTTCGTGGTCCAGGCCGGCTGCCCTAAACCCTCTTCGAGGATTCCTCGAGTTACGACGCTCGATGTTCCGGGGTCGCTCCAGCTCTCCTGAGCAGGTTCATCCGGATTCCTCCGGACCCTACTGATGTTCCAAACCGGCGGCTTCCCTCGGATACCCGGGTGAACGACCGCGAGAGCGGCTACGTCTGGCGAATCCGGATCTCCCGGAGACTCGCCCTCGTCGCCGTCGAGTACCAGATCTCGACGAACTCCCGGATCGACTCCTGCTCCCGCCGCCTCATCTCCTCGGCGACGGGCCTCCGGAGGAGGGACTTGATGCTCGCGAAGGCGCTCGCGGGGCGGGAGCCCAGGTCCGAGGCTATTCGCCTCGCCCGATCGAGCACCGCCTCCTCCGGCTCCGCCTCCTCCACAAGTCCCAGGCTCCGTGCTTCCTCGGCCGAGAACATCGCCCCCGAGTAGAGGACCTCCGTCGCGGCCGCGCTCCCGACCCAAAAGCGGAGCATCTCTGTGCTCCCTGCGAAGACCGACGAACCGAAGCTGATCTCGTTGAGCGAGATCCTCGCCTTGCCGGAAGCCATGACCCGGCTGTCACAGGCGAGAGCCAGCATGCACCCGCCGGCGATCGCGTGACCGTTCAACGCGGCCACCAGGGGCTTCGGGTAGACGAACAGATACGTGTAGAGCCCGGTGAAGGCCGTGAGCCAGGTGGTGAACTCCTCCTTCGAGAAGGTGAGGAACTCCGGGATGTCGAATCCGAAGGAGAAGAACCGGCCTCGCCCGGTCAGGACGACGGCTCGGACCTCCGGGTCGGCTTCCAGCTCCTCGAGGCGCTTTCTCAGCTCGGCGACCACCTCACCGTTCAGGGCGTTCACCCTTCCCCGAGCCAGAGCCACCGTCGCAATACCCTCGCCCGTTTCCAACGAAGTGAAGCTCATGACGTCCTCCCCCCTGTCGTTCCGCGAGATCGCCCGCAGGGTCGTCGAGGCCCGGGACCCGGGCGCGAGCCCTGCGCTCAGTATCGCCATGCGCTCGCCTGTTTCAAGATCTCCGGCCCGGACATCCCTCCCCGGAGTGAGACAGGCCCGGTCAGCTCTCGCAGGGTCCTTCCTTTGGCCAGCGTGTCGTGCACGACGCACCGGCTCGAGATCCTGAAGACCTTTTCCACGACGAGCGAGGTCGAGGGGCGTCAGACCTTCCTGTCGTCCTGGAGCGAGCAGTTCCGACACGGCCCCGGCGGGTGGGCCGAGGTGCCGCGTCAGGGCGTCGTCACGAGCGGCAGCTCGACGAAGCTCTCCGCGCCGGGGGCGTGATAGACGCGCTGGACGGCCCTGCGGAAGTCCTCCGCCCTCGCCTCGAAGATGCTCGGCACGAAAGTCTGCGGGTTGCGGTCGTAGAGCGGGAACCAGCTCGACTGGACCTGGACCATGATCCGGTGGCCCGGCCGGAAGACGTGGTTCGCCGTCGGGAGGGCGAACCTGTAAAGGAGTGGCGCATTCGGCGCAAGGGCCCGGGGCGTCTCGAAGCTCTCGCGGTAGCGGCCGCGGAAGATGTCGGCCGAGACCATGAGCTGGTACCCGCCCATCTCCGCCTGCCCGGCGACCTCGTCGGGATAGACGTCGATCAGCTTGACGACCCAGTCGGAATCGGTGCCGCTCGTCGCGGCGACGAGGTTGGCCACCGGCGGACCGCTGATCTTCATGGGCGAGGTGAGGACGTCGGAGACGAACGCCAGGACGTCCGGGCGGCCCGACGCCTCGCGCTGGTCGTCCACGAGCCACCGCGACCAGGTGTGGGCGACGTCGTAGCCCATGGCCAGGATCGGACGCGCGCGGTACGGGACCGGCTTTGCGGGGTCCGACACGTACTCCTCGAACGCGGGCTCGGAAGCTCTCGGCGCCTCGAAGCCGACCTTCAGGCCGGCACCCAGGTAGAGGGGCGTCTTCCTCACCGTGCACCCGCTCGCGCAACCCGCCGGCCACGCCGGCAGACGCCGCCAGATGTTCGTGCCGGTCTCGAAGGCCGCGACCTTCGGGACGTCCGCCTTCGGCGCTCCCTCCCTGAGGTACTGGTCGAGGAAGGGCCGCAGGATCTCCCGGCGGAAGGTGAGAGCCGTGTCGCTGCCGAACCTCAGGGCGCCCAGCGAGCTGCCGTCGTCGATCGCCTGTCCGTGGTACCAGGGACCGAGGACGAGGAAGAGATTGTCCCCCGCCGTGTCCTTCTCCTTCAGCGCCTCCCATACGGCGATCGCCCCGTAGATGTCCTCCTGGTCCCAGAGGCTGTGAACGAGCATCACCGGCACGGTGAGTGGCCGGGCCGCGAGGACCCGGTCCATCGCCTGTTCCCGCCAGAAGGAATCGTAGGTCGGGTGCGCGAGGACCTTGCGCCAGAAGCCGACCTGCCCGAGGCCGCGCGACCGCGCCATGTCTCCGGCCGAGCCGGCCCTGAGGTAAGCGTCGTAGTCGTCGTAGTGGTCGGTCCACCACAGGATCTCGTTCGCGCGCGTCGCCTCCTGGTCGAGGAAGTACGGGAGGCCCTGCTGGCGGAAGGCGCCGTTGTGGAACCAGTCGTCCCCCATCCAGCCGTCCACCATCGGGTTCATGGGGACGGCCACCTTCAGCGCCGGATGCGGGTTCACGAGCGCCATCAGTGGAAGGAATCCGTCGTAGGAGATGCCGAGGAT
>JACRCS010000702.1 GCA_016218905.1 Deltaproteobacteria bacterium | reverse complement strand
CGGCACCTTCGAGCTCGGGGAGGTGTGACGTGGAGACGCTCCGAACGAGGACTCTGCGCGACTTCCAGGAGAGCTGGACGCTCTGCCAGCACTGCGGCGCCTGCAACGGCCGCGGCCCCATCATCCCCCACAACTGGCGCGAGCTCCCGCCGCCGGAGTGGTCGTCACCGCACCGGAGGTGCCCCTCCTTCGAGCACTTCAACTTCCGGGCGTACAACGCCCAGGGAAGGGGTGTGCTGGCGTCGCTCGTCTTCGACGACCCGGACTTCCCGCTCACCGAAGATCTCCTGAAGATCGTCTACACCTGCACGAGCTGCGGCGGCTGCTCCGACATCTGCAAGGCGGTGGACCCGCTCACCGCCCTCTGGGCGCTGCGGCACGAGCTCGTCCGCCGCGGCGCCGAGCTCCCCGAGCGGCTGCGAAAGACCCACGAGCGGATCCGCCGCTACGGCAACGTCTTCGGCGCGACGCGCTCGACCGCGGTGGAGGGGCTCCCCACCTGCGGCGAGGACGTCTTCTTCGCCGGCTGCGAGGTCCGCTTCTCCCAGCCCCGGATCGTCGGCGCCGTCGCCGGCGTCCTCGAGCTCGCCGGCGTCGAGGTGGCCTGCCTGGGAGACGCGGAGCGGTGCTGCGGTTTCATTCCGGGCTACGACGGGACGGAAGCACTGCTGGAGGAGCAGGCCCTGCGAAACGTCGAGGCTCTGGCGAAGGCGGGCGCCCGCCGGGTGATCGTCTCCTGCGCCCACTGCTACCGCGCGCTCAAGGTCGACTACCCCCTGATCGCGGGGCAGCTCCCCTTCCAGGTGGTCCACTTCTCGGAGCTCCTTGCCAACCTCCTCCGGGAGAAGAAGGTGGCGTTCAGCCGGGAGGTGGAGGGGCCCGTGACGTACCACGACCCCTGCTTCCTCGGCCGGCACGGGAAGGTCTACGACGCGCCCCGGGAGGTGATCGCGGCCGTCCCGGGGACGCGCCTCGTGGAGATGGAGCGAAACCGCCGCTGGTCCTACTGCTGCGGCTCGGGGGCGAAGATCTCGTCGGCCTGCTACCCGGAGTTCGGGGAGGCGGTGACGAGGGAGAGGCTCGCCGAAGGCAGGGAGGCGGCCGGGACGGTGGTCACCGCCTGCACCACGTGCGCTTCCACGCTGAGCCGGGGCGCGAGGAGAGAAGGGCTGGACGTGGAGGTGGTCGATCTCTCCGTCTTCGCGGCCCGGGCGCTCGGCGTCGAACCCGATGCCGACGCGGGAATTCCGGAGTTGGAGAAGTAGGGCGGGAGGTTCCCGCGTGGCGGGGTTCTCCCACCGATTTGGCGGGGCAAGCCCCCCGGCAAGAGGAGACGGGTCATGCTTTTGAAGGGTAGAGTGGCTTTCATTACCGGCGGGGCCCAGGGCATGGGGCGGGCCATCGCGCTCAAGTTTGCGGAACAGGGCTGCTCCGTCGCCCTCGCCGACCTGCGCCTGGAGCGCGCGCGGCAGACGGCGGACGAGATCGTCGCCGCCGGGGCGCAAGCGATCGCGCTACAGGCGGACATCTCCCGGAGCGCCGAGGTGAACGCGGCGGTGGAGCGCGCGGCGGAGCGCTTCGGCCGGATCGACGTCCTGGTCAACGCGGCCGGCGGGGTGGCCGGCATGGAGGGCAACGGCAGCTCCGACTCGATCACCGAGGGGGACTGGGACCGGGTCATCAACCTGAACCTCAAGGGGTCGTTCCTCGTGACGATGGCGGTCCTGCCGCACATGAAGCGGCAGCAGCAGGGAAAGATCATCTTCATCTCCTCCATGGGCGCCATCAACCCATCCGTCTCCGTGCTCCATTACCACGCGGCCAAGGCCGGGGTGATGGGGCTCGCGCTCAACCTCGCCTTCGAGCTCGCGCCCAGGAACATCCACGTGAACACCATCGTCCCCGGCCCCATCCAGACCACCTTCTGGGACAACCTGATGCCCCCGGGACCGGAGCGGGACGCCTTCTTCCAGGCGATGGCCAAGAAGGAGGTGCCCATGGAACGTATGGGGACGGCGGACGACATCGCCGGGCCGGCCCTCTTCCTCGCCTCGGACCTCTCGAACTACATGACGGGCGGAGTCCTCAACGTCGGAGGCGGGCTCCCGCTCCTTTCCCGGGGGGGAACGTTCGACATCCAGGGCTACTTCGAGTCCCTGAGGGAGGCGAGATGAAGAAGACGAGAACCCGCTCCCCCGGGGCGGACGAAGGCCTGACCCTGGACGTCAACGGGCGGCGTCACGCCCTGGAGATCGGTTCCGGACCCGGGAGGGTCCGGCGCTCGGACACGCTCTCCTTCACGCTCCGGGAGACCCTCGGCCTGACCGGCACGAAGCTCTCTTGCGAGAAGGGCGCCTGCGGGGGCTGCACGGTCCTCCTGGACGGCAGAGCGGTCCTCTCGTGCATGACCCTGACGGTGGAGTGCGAGGGCGCGAAGATCACGACGATCGAGGGGCTCCGGGATCCGGAGACGGGTGCCCTGGACCCCCTCCAGCAGGCCTTCATCGACCACACCGCCTTCCAGTGCGGCTTCTGCACCCCCGGCATGATCATGAGCGCCAAGGCGCTTCTGATCGAGAACCCGTCGCCGTCAGAAGAGGAGGTGAAGGAGGCGCTCTCCGGGAACTTCTGCCGCTGCATCAGCCACTACCAGGTCGTCGAGGCGGTGCTGGCCGCCTCCGACAGGAGAGGGTGAGGCCATGGGGGAGGAGTATCGGTACATCGGACGGATAGTGCCGAGACGAGACGCCGCGGCGGTCGTCACCGGCGCCTCGCACTTCCTCGACGACCTCCGGTTTCACGACCTGCTCCACGGAAAGGTCCAGAGGAGCCCCCACGCGCACGCCGTCGTGGCGAAGATCGACACGCGAAAGGCCGCGGCGCTGGAGGGGGTGCGGGCGATCGTCACCTGGGAGGACGCGCCTCCCTGGCGGTTGGGGAACCCTCCCATCCGCCTCCTCGACCAGCGGGTCCGGTACGTGGGCGACGCCGTGGCTCTCGTGGCGGCCGAGACCGCGGAGCTCGCGGAGCGGGCGACGAAACTGATCGAAGTGGAGTACGAGGAGCTCCCGGCCGTCTTCGACGACTACGAGGCGATGAAGCCCGGCGCGCCGCAGCTCTACGACGCGCTCCCCGGGAACCTCCTTCCGCTGGGCGAACCCGTCCTCGGCCCCACCTGCGCGACGGAGATCGTGGTGGGGGACTGCACCGCGGGCTTCGCCGAGGCGGACGCGATCGTCGAGGGCCGGTGCAGCTACGACAACATCCCGAACCCGCTCCCCATGGAGCCCCCCGGCGCCGTCGTACGGTGGGACGGGCCGGAGAGTGTCACCGTGTGGGTCTCCAACCAGGCGGTCTGGCTCAACAAGCAGATCCTCTCCTCCATCTTCCGCGAGAAGGTCCAGGTGAGGGTGATCGGCGGCGCGTGCGGCGGGAGCTTCGGGTCGAAGATCATGTCGTGGCAGGTCCAGTGCTACGCGGCGGCCCTGAGCCTCGCGGCCGGGCGCCCCGTGAAGGTGGTCTTCTCGAAGGAGGAGCACCTCGCCTCCTTCGTCCTCCGGCCCGCGACCCGGCTCGAGGCGAAGGTCGGGATGAAGCGGGACGGCACCGTGACGGCGATCGAAGGCTCCTGGCTCCTCGGCACCGGGTACTACTCCATGACCACCCAGGCCCAGGTGGCCGTCGGGTGCGGCGAGGCCATGGTGGCTGTGCGGTGCAAAAACTGGAACGTGAAGCCGAAGATCGTCTGCACGAACCGGAGCGCCTCCGGCATCGTCCGCGGCTTCGGCGGTCAGGAGCTCAAGTGCGCGCTCTTTCCGCTCCTCAGCCGGGCCATGGAGCGGCTCTCCCTGGATCCCTTCGAGGTGCTCAAGAAGAACTTCGTCAAGCCGGGGGACGGCTACTTCTGGCGCGACGCCCAGTGGTACGACTACCGGGGCATCGACTACTCGCCCGCCATGGACCGGGGCGCCGCCGCTTTCGGCTGGAAGGAGAAGTGGAAGGGGTGGCTGGAACCCACTTCCGTCCGCGGGGCGAAGCGGGTCGGCGTGGGAGTCGGCGTCCACGGGAACGCTGACGTGGGAGAGGACATCTCGGAGGCGTACGTCCGCCTCGACGGCGACGGCCGGGTGATGGTCCACTCGTGCCTCGCCGAGCACGGCACCGGCCAGAGGAGCAACGCCGTGAAGGTGGTCGCCGAGGTCCTTCGGCTGCCACTGGAGTCAGTCTCCATCACCCCGGGAGATACCTTGATGACCCCGGTCGAGTGGGGCCCGGCGGGCTCCCGGGGGACGTACGCGATCCTGAGCGCCGTCATTCGCGCGGCCGAGGACGCGAAGCGGAAGCTCTTCGAACTCGCGGCGCCCTTGCTCGGCGCCGCGGGCGCCGACGAGCTCGAGACGCTGGACGGAGTCCTCTGGGTGAGAGATGACCCGGGACGGCGGCTCGAGTGGAAGAGGGCGCTCGAGCTGCGGACCCTCATCGGGCACGGCCGGTTCGCCTCCGACTACACGCTCTCGAACTGCATGATGAGCTTCGTCGAGCTCCAGGTGGACACCGAGACCGGAAAGACGGACCTCCTGCGGGTCGTGAACGCGACCGACGCGGGCCAGGTCATCGATCCGCGGGGGCTCCAGGGGCAGATGAACGGCTGCCTAGGGAGCGCCGGCGTCGACAGCGCGCTCTTCGAGGAGACGATCGTGGACCGGCCCACCGGGCGCATCCTCAACGCCAACCTGCTCGAGTACAAGTGGCGGACGTCGGCCGAGCTGCCGGCAATCGAGAACGTGGTGCTCGAGACGCCCATCGACACCCACCGCTTCCACGCGGTCGGAGTGGGCGAGGTGGCCCCCTCGCCGGGTCCCTCCGCGGTGCTGATGGCCGCCTCGAACGCGCTCGGCGTGTGGCTCGAGAGTTATCCCGTGACGCCGGACCGGGTGCTGGCGGCGCTGCACGGCGGCATGACAGGCGGGAAGGCTTCCCGCCGAGCGGAGGATCGGAGATGAGGGACTTCGCCCACTACAACGCGCGTTCCGTCGAGGAGGCGATCGGCTTCCTCGGGAAGGCCAGGGGGACGGCCCGGCTGAACGCCGGAGGCACCGATCTCCTCGGACTCCTGGCGGACGAGGTCCTTCCCCGCTATCCCGCTTCGCTCGTGAACCTCAAGACGATCCCGGGCCTCGACTCCATCGAGCTCGTCGGCGGAGCGCTCCGGATCGGAGCGCTCACGCGTCTCTCGGCGCTCCAGGCGTCTCCGGACGTCGCGAGGGAGTTCCCCGTGCTCGCCGAGGCGGCGCGCTCGGTCGCGAGCCCGCAGATCCGCAACATGGGAACCCTCGGCGGAAACCTCTGCCAGGACACTCGGTGCTGGTACTACCGTTACCCGAGCAGCGTCGGCGGGGCGTTGCAGTGCGCGCGGAAGGGCAAGGGGCCGTGCCTCGCGGTGAAGGGCGACAACCGGTACCACGCGCTCCTGGACGCACGGAAGTGCTTCGCCGTCTGCCCGTCGGACACGGCCGTGGCGCTCTCGGCGCTCGACGCGCGGCTCCTCATCGTCGGGCCGAGGGGCGAACGGACGCTCCCGGTGGCGGACTTCTACCACCCGCTCGGCAACGCGCTCGAGCCGGACGAGCTGGTCCGGGAGGTCGAGATCCCGCCGCGCGCGGCGCCGGGGCAGCAGACCTTCCTTAAGTTCACGCTCCGAAAGCCCATCGACTTCGCCGTCGTGAGCGTCGCCTCGGTGCTCACCGTGAAGGAAGGGCGCTGCACGGACGCCCGGCTGGTCCTCGGTGCCGTCGCGCCCGGACCCTACCGCGCCGAGGCGGCGGAGAAGGCGCTCGTCGGGCGGCCGCTCGACGAGGGCGCCGCCTCCGAGGCGGCAGAGGCGGCCCTGGCCGCCGCCAAGCCCCTGAGCCGGAACGGCT
>JACRCS010000062.1 GCA_016218905.1 Deltaproteobacteria bacterium | reverse complement strand
CGTCGACGCGGGCCTGGCGCGGAGCGCGGTGGAGGTCGCCGTCGAAAGGCACGCGGGAACCATCCAGGAGTCCTGGGGACCCGACGGCGCCGTCCGGTTCCAATACGGCAAGGATCTGACCGGGCTCAGAACCGTCATCGGCACGGGCGGAATCTTCGCCTTCCACCCGCGGCCCGGCGAGGTGTTGAAGGGGGCGGTGGCCAGCGCGAAGAGCCCTCTCTCGCTCAAACCGAGGGCCCCGGAACTCTACATCGACAGGAATTACGTGCTCTACGGCGTCGGGTTGTTGAGCACGGTGGAGCCTGAGGCGGCGCTGGCGATCGGCAGGAAGTCGCTCGTCGGAGTCGACGGCTGGCAGTCATAAAGGACCGAGGCCACTCTGCCCAACCTCACGTCCGAGAAAGGCATTGGTGTGTCGGGGTATGTCGTCATGAATCTGGACAAGTGGAATTTCCTTCACAATCCGGACAGGGAGATCATGGACGAGCTGTCGGCCGAGTACACCGACAAGATCGCCAAGCTCTTCGATGAGATGGACGTCGCGACCCAGGATCGGGCGCCGACGCTGTGGAAGGTGCTGCGGCACGCGAAAGGGCAGGGTGCGCGCGCGCGCCGGGGGCCTTCGTGGGGCGGAGGATGGGCGGAGTCGCTCCAGACCGGAACGGATCCCGAGGAAGACCACTTTCGTATCCGTTGGAGGAACCATGGGTGAGACCCAGATACTGGCTGACTACATCGCTCGAGCGTCTTATGACGACTTGCCGAGCAGCGTCGTACTCCATGCTAAGAAGTGCATCAGCGACACCATCGCATGCGGACTGGGCGGGCGAAAGACCCACGAAGGCGACGTGCTCATAGACCTCATGCAAGAGTTCGGAGAAGCGAAGCAAGCTACCGTGATGGGCGACCGGGCGAAGCTGTCGTTCGTGCAGGCCGCCGCGGTCAACCGCGTGTTGACCAACATGCTCGATTACGACGACACCCTGATCAAGGTCGGGCACTTGAGCTCGGTTCTAGTCCCGGTCGCGCTGGCCGTGGGGGAACGCGTCAACGCGCCGGGAAAAGACATCATCAATGCGCTCGTTCTCGGGTACGAGACAGTGAGCAGGATCCGCGACGCTGTGTTTCCCTCCGAAGAGGTCTTCTGGACGACCTTCGAAAAGATCGATTCAGGCGTGCACTTTGGCGCAACCGTCGTCGCGGGCAAGCTGATGGGGCTCTCGAGCGCACAGATGGCCGCCGCACTGGGCCTCTCGGGATTCGTGCGGACTTGGCGCGTCACCTTTCCGGACTTGCCCCGCTTGGGGATGCCCCCCTGGATGAAGGTCACGGGCGGGGACATCGTCATCCCGGGGATCCACTCGGTACTTCTCGCGGCAAGAGGCTTTCCCGGAGACGCCGGAATTTTGGACCAGGGTAGCGGCTACAACATCTCCGTGGGTTCAGACCGTTACGACGCCTCGAAGCTCGTGGCAGGGCTCGGGGAGGACTACGGGACTTTGGGAATCGGCTTCAAGTTCTACTCGGCGTGCCGGCTCACGAGCGCCGCCCTGGACGCAGTCGCCTCGATCAGAAACGAGCAGAAGCTCACGGCCGACGACGTAGAGCACGTCTCGGTAGAGTTGGCAAAGCTTTTAGCTGAGATCGCTGTATATGAGCCTTCCTACATGATCCAGGCGCAGTTCAGCATCCCCTACGTTGTTTCAATGATCCTGTCGGGTGAGCCATGCGGACCCTCCTGGTACACGGAAGAAATGCTCAAGAGCCCCCGGCTGCGGGACCTGCAGCACAGGGTGACGGTCAAGGAAGACCCGGCTGCCACCAAGGCTTGGACGGCCGAGTACAAACTTCCTGCCACCGTGGAACTCACCACGAGAGACGGCGGAAAGTTCCGAAAGTACGTGGAGTACCCCAAAGGAGAGCCGGAGAACCCTTTCACGGAAGAGGACCACTACAACAAATTGAAGAACATGGCGACTTGTGCGGGGATGAAAGAACACAGGATCGAACAGCTGAACGACACGCTGAACTCGATCGAGATGTTGTCTAGCATTTCCGAGCTGACGTGTCTCTTGGTTCCCTAGCGACGAAGGAATGCCTCCTCCTGATCCAGAGACTTACGAACTCTTTAGACGGTTTTGAGTCGAATGTCTCAAGGAGATCACCATGAATGGCCGCACACTCGCTTTCTTGTCCAATGATACCTGTCCGGGAGATCTGTTTTCCCCAGAAGACCTCGATGGCGAGCAGAAGTTGCTCAGCGGCATCGTGGATGACTTTGTAAAAGGAGAAGTCCAGCCCAGGATGGAGGAGTTGGAGCACAAGACGCCTGACGTCCTGGAAAAGGTCCTCGCCCAAGCCGCCGATCTCGGCCTGCTGGGCATCGACGTCCCGGAGGCGTTCGGCGGGATGGGCCTGGATCACGTGAGCTCTCTGGTCATCACCGAAAGAATTCTGCGCGGCGGTCCATTTGGACTGACGCAGGTAGTTCACACGGCCTTCGGAACGATCCCTGTCCTTTACTTCGGAGACGAGGCGCAAAAGAGGCGCTGGCTGCCCGACCTCGCCACGGGCAGGAAGATCGGCGCCTATGCTCTGACGGAATCGGACGCGGGCAGCGACGCGAGGCAGATCGGAAGCCAGGCGAGCCTCTCCGGTGACGAAGCTTCCTACGTGCTGAACGGCGAGAAGCAGTTCACGAGCAATTCGGGAATTGCGAACGTCTTCACAGTCTTTGCGAAGATAGACGGGGAACGTTTCAGCGCCTTCCTCGTGGACGGGGGATCGAAAGGGATCTCGCTCAACGAGGAGGAGAAGAAGATGGGGATCCGGGGAAGTTCCACTCGGGGGATCCTCTTCGACAATGTTGTGGTGCCTCGAGAAGAGGTCGTGCTCAGCCCCGGCGCGGGCCAGTCGGTCGCCTTCAACACGCTGAGCATCGGACGCCATCGCCTAGCGGGCGCGTGCCTCGGAATCGCCAAGCAAGCGTTCGAAGAATCCGTGCGCTACTCAAAGACCCGACGACAATTCGGCAGACCCATCTCCGCATTCGGGATGGTGCGGCAGAAGATCGCCGAGATGGCCGTGCGGGTCTTCGTAGCCGAGGGCGTTCTCTACAGGACCGCGCACGTGCTCGACGGGGCGATCGCAGGTTTGGATCTCAGCTCATCTGTCGGCTTTGAAGCCGCGGAGCGGATCAAGAGGTGCGCAGCCGATTGTGCCATCGATAAGGTCTACGCTTCGGAGATGCTCAAGGTCGTGGCCGACGAGGCCTTGCAGATCCACGGCGGATACGGGTACATCGAGGATTACCCGATCGAGCGATATTACCGCGACGCGCGCATCTACAGGATCTTCGGCGGAACCAACGAAATTAACCGCCTGCTGATCGCAAAAACGATGCTGGCCGGGGCCGCCACATCAAAGGGAGGCCGCTCCCCGAACGTGGGCACCGCAGCAGACGATTCCGGCGGGTCGGGAGTTCTGGCTGAACAAGCCAACCTCGTCGAGCGGACCAAGGCGATGGCCCGGAGCCTCCTGGATGCGGTTCGAGATATTTCGTCAGGAATTGAGCAACAGAGCGAAGTCATGGGCTTGCTGGCCGACATCCTGATCGAGACGTACGCCATGGAGACCTGCCTCTTGAGGGCCCAAAAGACACACGAGCGCTGGGGGGCTCCCAAGAGCGACATCCCTGCACTGCTGACCGCTGCCTACATCGACGAGTCTACGGCGCACGTCGAGCGTTGGGCGCAGATAGTCGCCGCCGCCGCGCACGGCAGTTCGACGGCCGGCCTCGCGAAGGAAGGAATCGAGAGGCTTCGGAACCGGCCTCGTATCGATATGCTCGCTTCGCATCGGCAGATCGCCGAATTCTTCTTGGACACCGGAAGATACTTCATCTGCTGAAGGCCAGAAAGGCATCCTTCCATGAATATGCCTGGAGAAGAGGCGCTAGCCGAAGCTGCTCATTCGATGGACGAACTCCGCGATTCTGCCGGAGTCTCCTTGGCGGATCGTTTCGAACTCACCGCCTGCCTTCAGTGTGGCCGGTGCACGGGCGGCTGCCCGATGAGCCTGCGTTCGCCCCTCAACGCGAGACGGCTCCTCTACGGCTGTCTGATCCGTGAGGACGGGGAAAGGCTCCTGGGTCGAGACGAGGTCTGGGACTGCACTGCCTGCTGCACGTGCGCGGACCGCTGCCCACGAGGACTGAAACCGGTGGAGGTGCTCCGGGCGATCCGGAGCCTCAAGATCGAAAGCGGCCACATCCCCCAGACAGCGATCGATGCGTTGGAATCGTCCCTGAAGCATGGCAATCCCTGGGGCCGCTCGCGCCGGAAACGCTCGGCCTGGGCCGAGGGCGTCCGCGTCCGGTCCGTCGAGCAGGGGCACGCGTCCGAGAGGCTCTGGATGGTCGAATGCACGGCGGCCTACGACCCTCGCTGCCAGGTGATGGCTCAAAGCCTGGCGAGGATCTTCGAAGTGGCGGGCTTCGACTACACGACACTGGGCAACGAAGAGGTGTGCTGCGGGAGCGAGATGCTCCGGCTTGGAGAGAGTGGGCTCTTCGAGGAGCTTTGCGAGACGAACAAGCAGACGTTTCAGGAACTCGGGATCCGCGAGATCGTCGCCACCTCCCCCCACTGCATGAACACCTACCGGAAGGACTACCTGTTGGGCCTTCCGGTGCACCACTACTCCGAGGTCCTCGCAGAATTCGCCGCAGAGGGGCGGGTTCCGTACCGGCGAGAGCTCGGACTGCGGGTCGCCTTCCACGACCCGTGCTATCTCGGCAAGCAGAACCGCGTCTATGACGCCCCTCGGGCCGCAATCCGGGCGATCCCTGGAGTGGAGCTCTTGGAGTTTGATCGCGCACGGGAGCGAAGTTTGTGCTGTGAGGGTGGCGGTGGGCGCATGTGGCTGGAGGGGATGGGAGATGGGGAGCGAAACGCCCAGATCCGTATTCGCGAGGCGGTCACCCTGGGCGTGGACGCCGTGATCACTGCCTGCCCATTTTGCCTGCTCACCCTCGATGACGCGCGAAAGACCACGGGGTTGGAAGAGAAGATCGAGGTCGTTGATCTAGCGGAGTTGACTGTGCGAAGTCTGGCAGGAACGGAGGCCTGAGATGAACCTGGTGGTGCTGGTCAAGCATGTTCCTGACACTGCGGAAGCGGAGTTGGCTATAGCTGCCGACGGAGTCTCCGTCAAGGCGGCCGGCCTGCCGTATCAGATGAACGAGTGGGATCGCTTCGCTCTGGAGGAGGCGGTTCGCCTGAAGGAGGCCACCGGGGGCACGCTCGCGGCGTTCCTCTTGGGCCCGGAGGAGCACGAGGAGAGTTTGCGCCGTTGTCTCGCGCTGGGCGCCGACAGGGCGGTCCGGGTGTGGGATCCCCTTTTGGAGTCCGCCGGTCCCCTCGCGGTCGCGTCGATGCTGCGGGCGGCCCTCGGGAACACCCCCTTCGACCTGATCCTCTGCGGTGCCCAGGCGTCAGACGATGGATATGGGATGGTGGGCGCAGCCCTGGCAGAGCTGCTCGGCACCCCGTCCGCCGCGCTGGTGAACTCGATCGGAATCTCGGGCGAGAGAGCCGTCTGCACGCGCGAGTTGGAAGGAGGTTGGGGTGAGGTCGTCGAGTTGGACCTCCCGGCGGTCGTGACGACCCAAACGGGGCTCAACGAACCCCGTTACGTCTCGATTCTCGGGACCAGGAAGGCGCGCGCGAAACCGATCGAGGTCGTCGACCTCTCTCGAGCAGGCGTCGCGCCGGAAGAGGTGGGCGCGTGGAAGAACCGACTGCGCCTGGAAGGGCTGGAGCCGCCTCCGGTCGGCAAGGAAGCCGAGATCCTGGCTGGAAACCCGGAGGACATCGCGCGGGCGTTCGTCAGCGTCCTGGCAGAGAAGGCGGGGGTGTTATGAGCGTCTGGGTGGTCGCTGAGCATCGAGACGGAGAGGTCCGGGAGGTTACCCGCGAGCTCCTTTCCGCCGTCACGGGATTCCAGCTCGGCCCGGTGACCGCGGTCGTCCTTGCTGGAGCAGGAAAGGGTGAGGCCCTAGCCCGCTTGCTGAACGGAGCGGTCCCTAGGGTCTTCGTCGCCGAAAGCCCGTGGCTCGACGGCTTCAACGGCACCGCCGTTGCGCAGAGCCTTGCCGCTCTGGCGCGCGACCGAAGCCCCTCTCTGATCCTCGGCGCGCACTCAGCGGCGGGAATGGACTGGGCGCCGGCCTTGGCCGCGCGGCTAGGCGCGCCGTCGGTGACCGATGCGGTGAAGCTCGGGTGGGAAGGCGGCCAGCTGTGGGCGCTGAGGGCCTTCCACGGCGGGAAACTGCAGGCGCGGCTACGCCTCGACACGGCACCGACGGTCGTCGCCACGCTGCGCCCCGGCTCGACGGAAGGCTTCTCGCCCGCGTGGTTCGAGGCGACCATCGTGGAAGAAGTCGGAGCGGAACTTCCCTCCACCCTGGGAAAGCGCTTCCTCCGTTGGATCCAGGAGGCCGCGGGGGAGGTGGACATCACGCAGGCCGACGTGCTCGTGAGCGTGGGGCGGGGCATCGGGGACAAGGAGAACCTCGATGTCCCCGAGAAGCTGGCCAAAGCCTTGGGGGCGACCCTGTCCTGCTCCCGTCCCGTGGTGGACATGCGCTGGCTTCCCAAGATGCGGCAGGTGGGAATCTCCGGAAAGACGGTGAAGCCCAAGGTCTACATCGCCCTCGGGATCTCCGGGGCGTTCCAGCACGTGGCCGCCATGAAAGGGGCCGGCACCATCATCGCCGTGAACAAGGACCCGAAGGCGCCCATCTTCCAGGTGGCTCATTACGGGATCGTGGGCGACCTCTTCAAGATCGTGCCGGCGTTGACGGGCGCCGTGGATGCGGCGCGAGCGAGCGCGTGAGGAGTGGGACCGAGGCGTCTGCCCTCGTCGTCGGGGGCGGGATCTCCGGGATCCAAGCGGCGCTCGACCTCGCCGACGCAGGGGTGCGCGTGGTTCTCCTCGAGAAGGGCGACTCGATCGGCGGGCGGATGGCCCAAACCGACAAGACCTTTCCGACGCTCGATTGCTCGTCGTGCACGCTGACGCCCCGGACGGCCGAGGCGGGGAGCCACCCCGGGATCGAGCTCCTCACCCGAGCCGAGCTCCTCTCGGCCGAGCGGGAGGGGCCGGGCTTGCGGGTGCAGGTTCGGCTCCGGCCGCGCTACGTGGATCTGGAAACTTGCGTCAACTGCGGGCGGTGCGCCGAGGCGTGCCGGCTCAAGGGCCACGTGCCGAGCGCCTTCGACCTGGAGCTCAAGCGGATGAGCGCGATCGCGATCCCCTTTCCCCAGGCTGTCCCCGCCGCCTACGCCATCAATCCTGAGAAGTGCCTCTTTCTGACCCGCGGCAAGTGCGGCACGGGCCCCAAGTGCGTGGAGGCGTGTCAGGTGGGGGCGGTCCGGCTGGAGGAGAGGGAGCAGGTCCGGGAGCTCTCGGTCGGAGCGGTGGTGGTCGCGGCCGGGTACGACCTCTACCGGCCCGACGCGTCTGCCGAGGGGCGGCCGGAGCTCGGCTTCGGCCGGTACCCCGGAGTGATCACGAACCTCCAGTTCGAGCGCCTCTCCTCGGCCTCGGGCCCCACGGGCGGAAAGATCAAGGTCGGCCCGGGAGAGCCCAAGCGGGTCGTCTTTCTCCAGTGCGTCGGCTCCCGGGACCGCACTACCGGTGCCCGCTACTGCTCCCGAGTCTGCTGCATGGTCTCCGTGAAGCAGGCGGTCCTTGCCTTGGAGAAGATTCCAGGCGCTGAGGCGACGATCCTCTACATGGATCTACGGGCGTTCGGCAAGGGCTACGAGGAGTTTCTGGAGCGGGCCCAGCGGATGGGCGTCCTGCTTCGCCGAGGGAACCCCTCGGAGGTGTACCGCCGGGGCGAAGGGCTCGCGGTCCGCTTTGAGGACACGCTCCTCGGGCTGACGGAGGAGCTCCCGGCCGACCTGGTCGTCCTGGCCGCGGGGCTGCGGCCTCGGGGGGAGTTCCCGGAGCTCGCGGGGCTTCTCGGGGTGCCGCTCGGGGAGGACGGGTTCTTCGAGCCCGCCGATCGCCGGGACGTCGCCCTGTCGCCCGCGCCGGGGGTCTTCCTCGCCGGCGCATGCTCGGGCCCCATGGACATCCCCGACGCCGTCGCTTCCGGTTCGGCTGCGGCCGGCGCTGCCGTCGCACACGTGCGCCGGAGTCTCGAGTTACAAGTTTTGAGTTTCGAGGTGGGGTCCGGGGGTTCAGAGGTGGTACATCCCTCTCTGCGGGAGGCCCGACCTTGAGTGCCGCCGAGAGCTCTACTCGACACTCGACACTCGATGCTCGCAACTCCGCCGGCACGGCGGTGTACCTTTGTCACTGTGGTCGGAACATCGCCGCCACGGTGGACGTGGAAGACGTCGCCGAGAGCTTGGCGGGTCGTCCGGGGATCTCGGTGGTGCGCCACTACCCCTACATGTGCTCCCGGCCGGGCCAGGAGCTGATCCGAAAGGACCTGCGGGAAGGGAGGGCTTCCCGGGTCCTCGTCGGCGCCTGCTCGCCGCGGATGCACGAGTCGACCTTTCGCAAGGCACTCGCGGCGGAAGGCTTCAACCCCTACCTCCTGTGTCACGTCAACGTCCGGGAACAGTGTTCTTGGGTCCACGCCGACCGGAAGCAAGCGACGGCGAAGGCATTGAGCCTCGTCGCCGCGGGCCTCGATCGCGTGGTGCTCCAGGAGCCGCTTTCGGCCTCCGAGGCCCCGGTCACTCCCCGAGCGCTCGTCGTCGGGGGCGGGCCGGCCGGCCTTTCCGCCGCCCGGGAGCTCGCGGCAATGGGCCTTGAGCTCACCTTGGTGGAGGCGAACCCTCGCCTCGGCGGCCGGGCCGCGGAGCTCGGGCGCTCCTTCCGGGAGGGCGGCCCGGTGGCCCCGTGGCTCGAGGAGCTCGTGGCTGGGGTTTCTTCGCTTGAGCGGATCGAGATCCTGCTCGGCAGCCGTCTCGTCTGCCTCTCCGGCTCGCCCGGTAACCTGGAGGCCCAGGTGGAGACCCCCTCGGGCGTCCTGACCCGTACGGTAGGTTCGGTGATCCTGTCCACCGGGTACGATCTCTACCGGCCCGACGACTCGGCCGAGGGGAGGCCGGAGCTGGGGTACGGCGCCGATCCCAGGATCCTTACCCAGGAGGAGCTCGAAGCCCTACTCCGGAGCGGCGACGACGAGCTCCGGATCGAGGGAGAGCCGATCCGGTCCGCGGCGTTTCTCCAGTGCGTGGGCTCCCGAGACCGCACCACCCGGGGGAGTCACTGCTCCCGAATATGTTGCATGGTGAGCGTCCGCCAGGCCTCGCAGCTTCGTGAGCGGGATCCGAAGGTCGAAGTCCATGTCCTGTACATGGACCTTCGGGCCTACGCCCGGGGGGCCGAGGAGGCGTACGACGCGGCGGGGAGGAAGGGCGTCCTCTTCCGGCGGGGCAACGCCTCCGAGGTCTTTCGGCGCGGGCACCAGCGGGTCGTACGCTTCGAGGACACGCTGGGGGGCGGGACCCACGAGCTCCCGGTGGATCTCGTCGTCCTCGCGTGCGGTGCGCGGCCGCGGGAGAGCGCCCCTGAGCTCGCCCGGCTCCTGAAGCTCTCGCGGAGCTCGGACGGCTTCTTCCTGGAAGCTCACCCCAAGCTGCGGCCGATGGAGACGGCCTCGGACGGCATCTTCCTGGCCGGAGCGTGCCAGGGCCCCAAGAGCCTCGACGAGGCCGTCGCCTCCGGCCGGGCCGCGGCAATGAAGGCCGCGATCCCGCTCCTCAAGGGCCGCGTGGACGTCGATCCCGTGGTGGCCGAGATCGACACCGACCGGTGCGCCGGCTGCGGGTTGTGCATCTCGCTCTGCCCTGCCGGTGCTGTGGCCTTGCTCGACCATCTTCCCCGCTCTTTCGTCAACGCTGCCCTCTGCAAGGGATGCGGCGCCTGTTCGGCCGTTTGCCCCTCCAAGGCCGCCGGTCTTCGCCACTACCGGTTCCAGCAGGTCTCGGCTGAGGTCGCGATCGTCTGCGGCCCACTGGGCGGAGCCCGTGCGCAGGCCGAGGGCTGAGGCCCCTATGCACCCCTTCGCCAGAGCCGTCCAGGAAGCCAGCGGGCAGAACCTCTTTGGATGCTACCAGTGTAAAAAGTGCACGGCGGGCTGCCCGACGAGCGCCTGGTTCGAATGGCCGAACCACTCCATCGTCCGCATGATCCAGCACGGCCTCAAAGAGGAGCTCCTCGGCTCCAAGGCCATCTGGATGTGCATCACGTGCGAGACGTGCGGCACGCGGTGCCCCAACGGCATCCACCTCTCGCCGATCATGGACGCGCTGCGGTCGCTAGCCCTCGAAGAGGGGCGGAGCCCCGCCGAACCGGCGGTCGTCGCCTTTCATTGGGCCTTCGTCGCGACCGCGAAGCGGTTCGGGCGCGTCCACGAGGCCACGATGCTGGCGGCGTTCAAGTGGGCGACCAAGGACTTCACCACGGACCTGGGCGTGGGTCTCCAGCTCTTCGCCAAGGGCAAGATCCCGCTCCTTCCGAGCTCGGTGAAGGGGAAGGCCGAGATCCGGAAGATCTTCGCG
>JACRCS010000005.1 GCA_016218905.1 Deltaproteobacteria bacterium | reverse complement strand
GCCCACGTGGAGCGGTACACGCCTGAGGCCGTGGCCGCGACCTGCGGGTGCGACAAGAAGGATTTCCTGGCCGTGGCCGAGGCGTATTGCGAGACGGGCCGCCCCGACAAGTCGGGCACCTTGCTCTACGCCATGGGTCTGACCCAGCACACCGTTGGGTCGCAGAACGTGAGGGTCTGGGCCATCCTGCAGACCCTCCTTGGCAACATGGGCGTCGCGGGCGGCGGCATCAACGCCATGCGCGGCGAATCCAACGTCCAGGGTTCTACGGACTTCGGCCTGCTCTACCACATCCTGCCGGGCTACCTGCAGACGCCCGTCGCCGGCGACCGGACCCTGGCCGACTACCTCAAGCGCTGCACTCCGACCACGAGCGACCCCACCAGCGCGAACTGGTGGCAGAACTACCCCAAATACATCGTCTCCTACCTGAGGGCGATGTACGGCGCCGAGGCGACCCGGGAGAACGACTTCCGCTTCGATTGGCTGCCGCGGCGAAGCGGCAACCAGTCTCACATGGCCATCTTCGAGGACATGGGCAAGGGCCGGATCAAGGGGGCCTTCTTCTTCGGACAGAACCCGGCCGTGGGCGGCCCCGACGCGAACCGGGAGACCCAGGCGCTGACGAACCTGGAGTGGATGGTCGCCGTGGACCTCTGGGAGACGGAGACAGCCAACTTCTGGCGCCACCCATACGGTGGGCGTCCGGCAGATGTGAAGACCGAGGTCTTCCTGCTTCCCGCTTCGGCATCCTTCGAGAAGGAAGGCTCTATCTCGAACTCCGGACGCTGGGTCCAGTGGCGGCACAAAGCCGTCAAGCCGCTCGGCATGGCCCGGTCCGACCTCTGGATCCTGGACCAGCTGGCCCGGGAGATCCGGCGCGTCTACAGGGCCGAGGGAGGCGCGTTCCCCGATCCCCTCGTGAACCTGGCGTGGGACTACGAGGGAGGCGAGGAGGGGATCGACGTCCACAAGGTCGCCCGCGAGATCAATGGTTATGACGGGACGACGAAGAAGCAGGTCCCCGGCTTCGCCGCGCTCAAAGACGACGGATCCACCGTCTGCGGGAACTGGCTCTACGCCGGCAGCTACACCGAGGCGGGGAACATGATGGCCCGGCGGGACCCGACCGACGCCGTCAACAAGATCGGCCTCTTTCCAAAGTGGGCGTGGTGCTGGCCGGTCAACCGGCGAATCATCTACAACCGCGCCTCCTGCAATCCGGACGGGGTTCCCTGGAATCCCGCGAAATGGGTGGTCAAGTGGGACCCGGCGGCCAACGAGGGAAAAGGGGGCTGGCTGGGCGACGTTCCCGACGGCCCCTGGCCTCCGCGGGACAAGCGCCCCTTCATCATGCGACCCGAAGGAGTCGCCTGCCTCTTCGCCACGGGCGGGATGGTGGACGGCCCGCTGCCCGAGCACTACGAGCCGATGGAGAGCCCTGTGCGGAACCAGGTCTCCAGGACCCAGACCAATCCGGTGGCGGCCCTCTTCCAGACCCCGGAGCAGAATGACGGGAACTTCGAGGAGTACCTGAAGAAATACCCTGTCATCGGCACGACCCACCGTCTGTCGGAGCACTGGCAGGCCGGCCAGATGACCCGGAACATCAGCCTGCTCAACGAGCTGATGCCCTCCATGTTCGTCATGATGTCCCCCGAGCTCGCGAAGCGGCTCGCTGTGAAGAACGGGGACCCGGTCGTGGTGACGACGGCTCGTGGCGACATCGAGGCCCGGGCGCACGTCACGGCGCGCATCCGGGCCTTCAACGTCGGCGAGAAGCTGGTGGAAGTCATCACGTTGCCGTGGCACTTCGGCTTCATCGGCGAGAGCACCGGCGCGCTGGCCAACCGGCTGACCGGGCACTGGGGAGACGCCAATACCTCCATCCCGGAATACAAAGTCTTCCTCTGCGACGTGAAGAAGGGAGAGGTGGCCTGATGCTGAAGTCGCCTGCCCTCCTCTTCGACCCGACGCTCTGCACCGGCTGCAGGGGCTGCCAGGTGGCCTGCAAGCAGTGGAACGGCCTGGAAGGGGAGAGCTCCGGCTGGTTCGAGGGGCCCTCCTATACCAGCCCCAAGTGGATCTCGGCCAATACCTGGCTCCTCCTGCAGATGCACGACGAGACGATCCAGGACGGCAAGCTGGTCTGGTGCTTCTCCCAGCGCCGCTGCCACCACTGCAAGGACGCGCGCTGCGTGGAGCTCTGCCCGGCCGAGCCGAAAGCGGCCCGCCGCGACGAGCACGGAATCGTCACCATCGATCCCGAGCTCTGCATCGGTTGCGGGACCTGCGTGGAGAGCTGCCCTTTCGGGGCTCCCAAGCTCTCCGAGGAGTACGAGATCGCCCGGAAATGTACGATGTGCATCGATCGGCAGAGAGTCGGCCTGAAGCCGGCCTGTGCCACGACCTGCCCCACCGGTGCGACTCTGTTCGGGGAACGAGAAGTGCTGCTGAAGATCGGCCTGGAGCGAGCCAGGAAGTTCAAGAAGGGGGCCCTCTACGGCGTCAAGGAAGGGGGCGGCAGCGCCGTCCTCTACGTTCTTCCCTTCGGAAGGGAGTACGAGGGCTTCCCGGAGAAGCCCGAGGCTCCCAACGGCAAAGTCGCGTCCGCGCGACCCAGGAAGAAGACCACCGTGCGCGTCATCCCTGAAGTTGGCGCCTTCGCGCTCGGCTCGGTCGCCATGTGCCTGACCCGGCTGGCGGATCGAAGGGAAGGGGTCCGCCGCGAGGAGAAGGAGAAAGGGAAAGAGAAGGAGAAGGAGAAGTAGCGACGGGTCGGTCGTGGACCGGCCTCCTCCATGCCTGACCCGACGGGAGCGTACGATGCAACTGGCTGTCTGCAGCCGAGAGTCGATTGCCAGCACCGAGGTGGCGTCGCAGCCGGGAGGGATCCTGGCGGCGAGAGCGAGCGGCCTTCGCGACCGCTTGCGGCTGCCGGGCTGGCTCGTGATCGGGGCCACGGGACGTAACTCGGGGAAGTCGGATCTCGCCTGCGCGGTCATTGCAAGGCTCCACCGGGCGCATCCAATCGTCGGGGTGAAGGTGACGACGGTCTCCGATGCCGAGGACGCCTGTCCGCGCGGGGGCGACGGGTGCGGGGCATGCAGCGGGCTCGAAGGAGAGTTCGAGATCCGGGAGGAGATCGGGAGCCAGCCGGGGAAGGACACGACCCGGATGCTCGAGGCCGGTGCGCGGCGCGCCTTCTGGGTCCGGTGCCGGAGCGGCAGCCTCCGTGCCGCGCTCACCGCCCTCTCGCCGCGCCTCGGTCGCGGCGCGCTGGTCGTCGCCGAGTCGAACAGCCTCGTTGGGGAGGCGAAGCCGGACCTGTTCCTCATGGTGAGCCCTGCCGGCGCGATCGCCGTCAAGCCGACGGCCCAGGCGGTACTACCGTTCGCCCAGCGGGTGGTCGTCTCGAGAGACCGCGCCTTCGACCTCGACCTCAGGTACCTCGCGGTGATCGACGGGGGGTGGCACCTGGCCGAGGCCTCGGCGGTCAT
>JACRCS010000714.1 GCA_016218905.1 Deltaproteobacteria bacterium | reverse complement strand
GAGCTATGTGAACGCGGTCGTCGCGGCCAAGTGACGGCGGGCCCGTGAAGCGCGACTTCGTCCTCGACCTCTTCGCGGCCGTCACGGCCACGCTCCTCGTCTCCGCCTGGTCGGTCGGGGCCGTCGAGGCGTCTGCGGCCACGCCGATCGGAACCGTCATCGCGGGCCGGCCCCTCGCAGTGGCGGGGGAGTCCACGAAGAAGCCTGCGATCGAGGACGGGTCCGTCAACGTCCTCGTTTTCTTCCATCCTGAGAAGGAATACTCCCGCCTGGGACTCGCCGACCTCGTCCCCTGCGTCGCAAGGACGGCTGGCAAGCCCGTCCGGTGGGCCACCGTCGTTTCCGCGAGCCTTCCCGCCGAAGCCTCCCTGGCCGCCGTCCGGGCCGCCGGCCTCTCCCTCCCGGTCCTCCTCGACGAGGGCGATGCCTATTACGCCGAGCTCGGGTTGTCGCAGCTTCCAGCGGTCGTGATCTTCGACAAGGGGAGAAAGCTCGCCGTCCTGCAGACCTTCACGAAGCTGAACTTCTGCGACCACGTCTTCACGCAGGTGCGCCGCACGCTCGGCGAGATCTCCGAGGCCGAGGCGAGGGCCGACCTCGACCCGACGCCGATTCCGATAAGGGGCGAGGCGAGCGCCGCCATGCGGCACGTGAAGAAGGCCCAGCTTCTCCTGCGCAACGGAGACACCGAAAAGGCCCTCGTGGCCGCAAGGGAAGGCGTCGCCATGGACGACAAGCTCGCCGCGGCGCACGGGACCGTCGGATCGTGCCTTGCGGCGGCGGGGAACTGCGCGGCCGCGAAGGAGGCGTTCGACAAGGCCCTGGCGCTCGACCCTGCCGATGCGCGAGCGCTCGGAGGGAAGAAAGCCTGTGAGGCCCTGGAGAAGTAAGATCGAAATCGGCCTGTCATAGATGAGATTTCTCTGTAAGAAGTGCGGCACGCAGTCGCCCGGTGACATCTCTGACGTGGAGATCCGCGAGGGGGCGCTCGTCTTCGTCTGCAAAGCGTGCGGGGCGAGCGCGACTCTCGTGGAGAGCCGGGCGAAGAGCGGCGGCAGTTCGGCCGCGAACGGGAGCTCGGCGGAAAAGGGGACCGTCGAACCCGACGAAGACGAGCTCGTCGACCTGGGCGAGGCGACGCTCTCCCGCATGCTCGGGAAGAGAGTGCGAATCGTCGCGGCGATCGAAGACCTCTCCTCGGCGCTGGCGTCTCCTCCCGACCCGGCCCGGGTGGAAGACGCGGTCGAGCCAACGCCTGCGATTCCCGTTCCAGAGAAGGTCCAGGAAGAGGCGGGCGAGTCCGCGCTCGCGACGTCTGGTCGGGTCCCGGCGGTGCCGCCGCAGCCAGGGCCCGAGCTTGAGCCCGGTCCCTCGCCCTCCGTCGTCATCGAGAGAAGCCCGCTGCCGGACTTCGTGCTGGAAACAGAATCTCCCGCGCGGGGCCGCCGCTCCCGGGCCTCCCTGGCGATAGCGGCCAGCGTCGGTCTACTGGCAATGGCGACCGTCGCCCTGCTGGAGGCTCGACCTCAGCGTTCGCCGGCGGCAAACGTCGCGGTGTCCGCGGCCCCGAGCCAGCCAGGCTCCTCGCCCGCACGAGCCACGGCAGAGCCGGCGTCTGCGGCGACTCTTCCCGAGGCGGTCCTTGCCGCCAGACCCTCCGCCGCCCCGGGCGAACGTGCCCGGCCGGTGGTCGCGTCCGAGGATCCCGCGGCCCGGATCGACCCGGTCGAGCCGCGGGCCTCGACACCGGCGCCCGCAGCGCCCGAGCCGGGCGGTCCGGGCCTCTCTGCGGAGCAGATAGATGCGGCGTTCTTCCGGGTGCGCCCCGCCGTCCGCCTGTGCGCCGTCCAGGAGCAGCGCCGCCACCCGGACGTGAAGCTCGGAAACGAGACGGTGACACTCACGGTGGCACCCACGGGCGAAGTGACCCGCGTCGAGTTCGAAAGCCACGATCTGGCGGGGACGCCGCTCGAGGCGTGCCTCGTGCTGGAGCTGATGAAGTTCCGCGTGGAGACCTCAACCGGTGCGCCAGCCGTCGTCCGGCGCGTCCTCGAGCTCGCGCGGCCCGCCACCACACCGAACTGAGGCCCGCCGGCCGCTGTAGCCGCCTCAGGCTGGCTTGTGCGCTCCGAGGTCGATTCCCGCCGCGACGAGCATCTTCTTGACGTGCTCCGGCATCTCGGCGTGCCCTGCCATCCGGCGCATCTCCTCTCCGAGGTAGCTCTCCTCGATGAGGAGCTTGAGGACCGAGGACATGAACCGCCTCTTCTCGGGTGAGAGCTCCCCGAGGCGCTTGAACTTGTCGTGGAAGAACTGGCCGGTGGCGCGGTGCAGCTCCGCCCGCATCTCGTCGATCGTCATCGCGATCGGCTTGATGACAGGCTCGACGAGGTTGTACTTGCGGTAGTCGCGGGTGGCGACGTAGTCCTTCAGCTCGTCATGGAGGTCGGCGTACGGCCAGGGCGTGATGGCGAGGAAGAACGCCATGTCGGGTCCGTACCACTTCGCCAGCTCGAGCGTCTCGCGGATCGACTCGACCGTCTCGTCCGGGGTCCCGAGAACGAACGACGTCTCGCTCACCATCTCGTGCGCGTTGATCAGCTCGATCGCCCGGCGCGACGATTCGACCTTCACGTCTTTCTTGTAGAGGTCGAGCGTCGCCTGCTTCGTCGACTCGACGCCGACGTAGATGTGGCTCACTCCGGCGGCGCGGTATTTCGGCAGGATCGGCTCGTCGCGCAGGAGGTCGTCGACCCGCGTCTCGAGGAGGAGCTCTATGCCCGTTCCCCGCTCGATAAGCAGGTCGAGAATCCGCTCCCAGCGGGCGGGGTCGACCGTTGGCGTCTCATCGGAAAGCATCGCCACACGGACGCCGAACCGATCGCGGAGCATCTCCAGCTCGGCGACGAAGCTCTCGGGCCTCCGCCCGCGCCAGGAGCGCTCCCAGAACTTCTGCTGCGAGCAGAACGAGCAGCGCTGCCGGCAGCCGCGCGACGAGCAGACGATGGCGAGCCGTCCGTCGGGCCTGGGCCTGTAGAAGTATCGGGGCCATTCGATCAGGTCGAAGGCGGGCTCGAGCGAGACGAGATCGGGAACGAACCCCCTGGGAGGGTTCGACACGGCGCGCCCGTTTTCCCGGTGGGCGATTCCCGCGATGCTCGCGAGACCGTCCGCCGGGGAGCCGCCCACGCACCACGAGACCACCTCCGCGAACGTCACCT
>JACRCS010000696.1 GCA_016218905.1 Deltaproteobacteria bacterium | reverse complement strand
AGATCCGCTCCGACCTCGAGAGGGTATACTCGTACTTCCCGAGGCTCAAAGAGCGCCGGAAGAGCCTCGCGGGCTACACCTCCGGCGGAGAGCAGCAGATGGCGGTGATCGGGCGCGCCCTGATGGCCCGCCCGCGGATGATCCTCCTCGACGAGCCGTCCATGGGGCTTGCCCCTCAGCTCGTCGAGGAGATCTTCGAAATCGTCAAACGCCTCAACCAGCAGGAGAGGGTGAGCTTCCTGCTGGCGGAGCAGAACACGATGATCGCCCTTCGCTTCGCCGATTACGGCTATATCCTGGAGAACGGACGGGTGGTGATGGACGGCGACGCTCCATCGCTCCGGGAGAATGAGGACGTGAAGGAGTTCTACCTGGGGTTGTCCGGCGGAAAGAGGAAGAGCTTCCGGGAAGTGAAGCACTACCACCGGCGCAAGAGATGGCTCGCCTGAGGTTGTCAGTTGTCAGCCGGGAGGACACCGGGGATGGGAGAGAGAAGAAGGGTCTACATCGTCGAGGACCATCCGGTCTTCCGGCTGGGTCTGAAAGAGCTGATCAACCAGGAACAGGATCTGGAGGTGTGCGGTGAAGCCGGCGAGATCGCCGGCGCCCTGGCCGATATCGGCAAGCTCCGGCCCGACCTGGTGATCGTCGACCTCTGCCTGCGGGGCAGGAGCGGACTGGAGCTGATCCGCGAGATCCGGGCCCGGCTCGACGGCGTGCGCGTCCTCGTCCTGTCGATGTACGACGAAGCGCTCTACGGGGAGCGTGCCCTGCTCGCCGGCGCCCGCGGCTACATCATGAAGCAGGAAGCCTCGGAGTGCATCGTTCAGGCGGTCAGGCGCGTCCTCGAGGGGAAGATCTTTCTGAGCGAGACGCTGACGGGAGGGATCCTCGACAAGCTGGCCGGGGGGCCTGCCTGCCTCGACGAGGCGCCGCTCGGTCGGCTCACGGAGCGCGAAGCGGAGGTCCTCCAGCTCATCGGGCAGGGCTTGACGACCTGCGAGATCGCCGATCGGCTGAGCCTGAGCGCAAAGACGATCGGGACCTACCGAGAGCGCATCAAGGAGAAGCTCCACCTCAGGAGCGGCGCCGAACTGGTGAGGTACGCCGTCCGCTGCCTCGAAGCGGACCAGAGGTAGCGCGGGACCCGCCCTCCTCCTGGACGAGCCGGCCTCGGGCACGAACTCCGACCAGATCGGCCCGGCTCAGGGAGGAGCACCTGGGAACCTGAAGGCGGACCTTAGCCGAGGACCGGACACTCCATCGGCTGGCCGCGCCGGATCGTCGCGAAGCAGCGGAAGCACTCGGTGCAGGGGACGATCTCCGCGCCTCGACCGGAGAGAATCTTCCCCGCCGCGTCGGGGTCCGCGATGAGCTGGCGCCCGATTGCCACCAGGTCTGCTCCTTCGGCTAGGCCGGCGGCCGCCGCCTCCGGCGACCCGAGCTTCCCGACGGCGATGACCGGTACGCCGGTCTCCCGCCGCACGCGCGCGGCGAGGGGGACCGCGGTGCCCGGAAGCTCCTCCTTGGAGAGCGCGGAGCTCGCCACCAGGTACCGCCGACCGTCGTCCACCGCCCATGAACCGTTGGCGACGAGCGAGACGTCGAGGGCATCCACGCCGGACGCGACGAGCGCCCTGCCGGCGGTCACCGCGTCCTCGACGCACTGACCACCATCGACCCTCTCCTCGCCATTCAGCCGGAAGAGCAGGAGCGCGCTCTCTCCCAACCGGTTCCTGACGGCGCGCGCGACCTCGACAGGGAAGGTCGCCCGGCCGGCGGCGTCCCCCCCGTAGCGGTCCTCCCGCAGGTTCGTGAGCGGCGACAGGAACTGGCTCAGGAGGTAGAAATGCGCCCCGTGGATCTCGACGCCGTCGAAGCCGGCAGCCACCGCGCGAGCGGCTGCCGCAGCGAAGGCGTCCGCCAGTTGCCGGAAGTGCGTTTCGCTCATGGCAAAGGGAGCGACGTCGGGCCGGAAGGCGATCCCTGAGGGCGAGGCCCCGAGAAGCGGTCCTTCGATCGGGACCCCCCGGGCGCCGGCGTGGTTCAGCTGCACGACGGCGGCGGCCCCTTGGGCGTGGATCGCCCTTGCGAGCCGGGCGAGGCCCGGGACGAGGCGTTCTTCCCAGAGCCCGAGGCTGTTGGGCACCAGGCGCCCATCCGGCCGCACCGCGGTCGCTTCCACGACCACGAGGCCGACGTCCCGGACCCGCTGCTCGTAGAACCGGAGCACCTCGTCGGTGACGGCCCCCTCCGGCGCCGCGTAGTTGGTGGTGATGGGAGCGAGGACGAGCCGATTCTTGAGGCGCGTGCCGTTGACGACGATGGGTTCATCCACTCCGGCCACGGTAGTCCCTCCGAGCTTTGGGGGTTCAGGCATCACGCGCAGAAGAGCCGAGTCGCAGCGGTACGTCAAGCGTTTTGGCTCACTTGAGCGGCGAAACCGGAATCCTCCGGTAGACTCCTTGGGAGTCACGCCTGAAGCGGCAGAAAGGAGGGCCTCATGGCTTCTTCTCCCCTGGACGGCTCCGAGAACGTCCCGCCCCTGATAGCGATGCACCGGCTGCTGGGCGGCCACTGGGTCTCCCAAGCGGTCTCGATCGCGGCCGAGCTCGGACTCGCGGACTACCTGGCGAACGGCCCGGCGTCGTCCGACGAGCTGGCGGAGGCGGTCGGCGCGCATCCCGGCGCGCTCTACCGCTTGCTGCGCGCTCTCGGAACCCTTGGGGTGGTCTCGGAGATCTCGCCGCACCGCTTCGAGCTCACTCCGGTGGGGACCTACCTCCGGACGGGCATTCCCGGCTCCCTCCGCTCCGTTGCCCTACTCGTCAACCAGCTCGACTGGGCCGCCTGGGGCGACGCGCTCTACAGCATCCGCACGGGGAAGACGGCTTTCGACCACGTGCACGGCGTCGGACCGTTCGAGTACTTCGAGCGCCACCCGGAGGTGGGCGCGATCTTCGACCAGGCGATGACCGAGTTCGTGAGCGAGAACGGGGCGGCGGCCGTGGAAGCCTACGACTTCGGCCGGTTCGCCACCATCGTCGACGTCGGCGGAGGGCACGGGGCACTCCTGACGGCCATTCTCGAGAAGAACCCGTCGAGTCGAGGGATCGTCTTCGACCTGCCGCGCGTCATCGAAGGCACCAGGCCGAAGATCGCGGCCTCGAAGGTCGCCGAACGCTGCGAGTGCGTGGCCGGGGACTTCTTCGCTTCCGTGCCTGCAGGGGGGGACGCCTACGTCCTCGCCTCGATCGTCCACGACTGGGACGAGGAGCGGGCGCTGACGATCCTGAAGAACTGCCGCCGGGCGATGGGCGAGGTAGGGAAGCTCCTGCTCATCGAGATGGTCATTCCGCCCGAGGACGCCCGCTTCTTCGGGAAGTGGCTCGACCTCCAGATGCTCGTCTGCGTCGGAGGGCAGGAGCGGACGGCCGAGGAGTACGCCGCCTGGCTGGAGAGGGCGGGTTTCCGGCTGACGCGGGTCGTCCGGACGACCACGCCCTCGAGCGTAGTCGAGGCGGAGCCGATTCGTTGACTTTAGTCCATTCCAATTTGGCCTAGGCAGGGGTTTCGCCGAGCTGGTAGAGTGACCGCCATGCGACCAGCCGCCCTCTTCCTGCTGCCCCTCCTCCTCGCACCGTGCGCCGCCTTCGGCATGTGCTTCGACGAGGCGGCGCAGCTCTACCCGAGCGTTCCGGTCACGTGGCTCCGGAGCATCGCCCGCCAGGAGTCCGGCTTCAACCAGTCGGCCGTCAACAAGAACAAGAACGGCTCCTACGACGTCGGCGTCATGCAGATCAACAGCTTCTGGCGGCCGATCCTCGGCGAGGAGCGGTGGCGGTTCGTAAACGAGGACGCCTGCTATAACGTGATCGTCGGCGCGTGGGTCCTCAACCAGTGCGTCGAGCGCCACGGCCTTACGTGGAAGGCCATCGGCTGCTACAACTCCCCGACCGCGGAACACCAGCTCCGCTACTCCTCCAAGGTGGTTCCCCTGATCAATGCCCTCGAGAAGGAGCGGTGGGCGGAGTACCGGCGGGCCCTCAAGCTCAACGAGGAGCTCCGGGCCAAGGCTAGGGCAGAGGAGGCCCGCAGCCGCCCCGTGCCGACTCCGTCGCCGCAGGAAGACTCGCCCGCGGTGGAAGGCCAGCCGGCCGAGCCCGAAGGGGAAACCGACAGCTAGGGACCAGAGACTGGGAACGACACGCGCGTCCCTGGCTCTTCCTTGGGGACGTCTGATGAAACGAATCCGGAAACCGTTCGCGCGCTTACTCGGAGCTCTGCTCCTCTGCGGCCTCTCCACCGGAAGCTTCGCCGGTGTGCTGAAGAAGCCGTACCTCCTCTACGAGGGGCAGAACACGACGATGACCGTGCTCTGGCAGGACGACGCGGTCGAGACCACGAACACCCTCAGTTGGGGAACGGACACGGGGTACGGCGCGGGGAGCGCGACGGTGCCCGAGTCCGGACCCGACCACCAGCACAGATACCAGATCAGCGGTCTCCGGCCGGGCACGCGGTATTACTACCGGGTCGCCGACGGGGCGACCGTCTACGGCATGGGCTCCTTCCTCACGGCTCCGGACGAGAACGCCAGGTCGGCGAAGTTCCTGGCTTTCGGCGACACCCGCTCGACTCCCCTGGTCCTGGAGGCGGTCGTCCGGGAGATGCGGAAGGTGTACGCCGCCGACCCCGCCTTCCAGGGCCTCAGCATCCACTCCGGGGACTGGGTGTCCAGCGACGCCGAGTCGGCCTGGACGTCGCAGTGGTTCAACCGCAACCCGGAGACGGTCCGCTTTCTCGCCGAGCAGCCCGTCAGCGGCGTCAAGGGCAATCACGAGAACGTTTCGGGGTTCAGCAAGTACTTCCCGAAGTACTATCCCTTTCCTTACGCCCGGCCGGGGCGAAATCCGCGCGATCCGCAGGCTCTAAACAACCTGTACTGGTCTTTCGACTACGGCCCGGTCCACTTTACCGTGGTCGACCAGTACTCTCCTTACGCGCCCGGCTCCGCGCAGTACGAGTGGGTCGTCAAGGACCTCGCCACGACTTCGAAGCCGTGGAAGATCCTGATCTTCCACGAGCCGCCGTGGAGCGCCGGTACACACCCCAACAATGTCGAGACCCAGGAGGTCTTCGATCCTCTGATCCGCAAGTACGGGGTGGACGTGGTCTACTCCGGGCACAACCACTACTACGCCCGGGCCCAGTTCGTGGAGGGAGACAGGACCTCCGTGCCCGGTCGGCCCGACAGCATCGTCCCGGGTGTCGTCTACCTAACCAACGGCGGCGGCGGCGCTCCCCCGTCCGAGGTGGACCTCAGCAACGAGGGCCGGTATCGCCACGTCCGGACGGGTCTGAGCGAGCACGGCTACATGACCTTTGAGGTCGATGACCGCTCGCTCGTCCTGAAAGCCTACGCGGTGTACCAGGACGACGGCGACCCGGCCTCCAGAGTGAGGCTGAGCGGCAGCGTCCGGAACGTGGGCACGAAGAGCGTGCTGATCGATACCGTTACGCTCAGGCACCGCGGAGCCGCGGTCGGACAGTAGCGAGTCCCCGGAGCGGCGCGACGGTGACCGGCAACTCATCGCCTGCGCTCCGCGCAAACGCCACAGGGTTCGGGCACGCCGCCGGTGGACGGCGTCGCGAGTGGTTCAGTAGACGACGATCTTGCCGGCCTGCCGGGCGTTCCCGCCGACGTATTCGACTTCGTAGGCGAACCGGCCTGCCTCATGGAAAGCCGTCTCCAACACGCCGCCGGCGGCCAGGGCCTTCTCGGTCACGTAACAGCCCCTCATGAGGAACTGCGAGTCCAGGACCCTCATCACTGTCGCCGAAGCCTCGGTGCAGTCCTGTCCGCTGCCCAATCGGATCCTCACCGGCACTCCAGCCTGATTCGTCCACAGCACCCGAGTAAAGCGCCCCAGGCGAAGCTCGCTAAAGGGCTCCAGCCCGGCAGGACCCACGATGTTCACGAACTGGACGGGCCGGGGCGGCAGGAGCGTGTCGGTCCGAAAGGCCATCGGCGCTCGGGCATACGCAAGAGAGAGCATCACCGACAGAACCAGCGACAAGAGCGCGATCAGTTTCCAGCCCAGTTTCATCCTTTTCTCCTATGGCCGTTTGTCTTCCAAAACCGTAGTGACCGGCAAAGAGGCAGTCAATCAGCGGCGGGGCGAATGCGCGAGCCAGCCCCGGCTCGAAGAACGAGAGCGCTCGTGGAGCCGACCCGAGCCACGTGGGGAACTGCCGAGTTCTGTCGGTCGGGTGACGAGAAACGGCCATCACGGGGCGCTTGCGGGGCCGCTGGAAGGGAACCCGCGAGGGCCCTGTGCCCTCTCGACGCGGCCCCGGCGGAGCCACAACAACCGCCGCACCTCCGCAGGTCCCGGCACGGATGATGCTTTCACCTCAGCCGACGCATCGGGATCGTCCCTCTCTCGCGCGGAGGAGCAATGAAGGGCAGCAGAGGCTTCACGCTGGTCGAGCTCATGATCGTCGTCGGGATTCTCGGCTTGCTCGCGGCCGTCGCCATCCCTCAGTACTTGGGCTACCTGAGCATTAGCCGGATGAACGCAGCGCGGAGAAACTTCGATCTGGCGGTGTCGCTGGTCGAGAACGAGTTGGCCAAGGAAGTCTCCGGCAGCCTGGCGACGAGCGACGTAGTCGCGGACCTCAACCGCGGCGGGAAGACGAGCCCCTTCAACGCCGCGCTCCCGGCCTTCGTGAACGCTACCGCCCCGGTGACCGGACAGGTCGGCATCTCCACGTCCGACCTTCACGGGCTCGCGCTCGGAGCAACCGTGACCATCCGGGGCGAGTGGACCGGCGGCCACACGGTCGACGCGACGGAGACCGTCCGGAAGGAGTAGGGATCGAAGACTCCGAGCAGGCGAACGAGCAGCTGCGGAGGATCGCGTCGGCTACCGAGGAGCTTTCCGTGACCAACTCTCAGGTGCACGCGACGGTCGGCCAGATCGACGGCCTCAGTCGCGAGGTCTCGGACCGGATGGCCCAGTGCGGCGACTCGTCCGCAGAGCTGAGCCGGATCACGGAGGGACTGCAGGGCCTCGTCTCCCAGTTCCGAACCGGTCAGGGAAAGTTCGAGGCGGTCGTCCGCAAGGTTTGGAGTTATCGCGACGTACTGGAGGGCAAGATAGCCGAGCTGCAGGCCCGCGGCATCGACGTCTTCGACGAGCGGTACCAGCCGGTCCCAGGTTCCGATCCGCCGAAGTTCACGACCGCCTACACGGCGGAGTTCCAGCGCGAGCTGCGGCCGCTGTACGACGAGGCGCTCTCGGAGCTCGGCGCGGTCTTCGCGCTGTGCGTCGACCGGAACGGGTACGCGGCCGCCCACAACAGCAAGTATTCCAGGCCGCTCACCGGGGACCACGCGGCCGATCTCGTGAACAGCCGCGACCGCAGGAAGTTCGAGGACAAGACCGGCCTCAAGGCGGCGCAAAACCGAGCCCCCATGATGTTGCAGACCTACATGCGGGACACGGGCGAGATCATGAACGACCTCTCCATGCCCCTTCGGATAGGGGAGAGGCACTGGGGCGCCCTGCGGGTCGGCCTGGAGGTCGGCGCTCTGCTGGACGGGTGAGCCGAGGGTCAGGGGCGCTGTAGAGCGTCGCCTGCGCCCTCGTGGTGGCCGTCCGCTCTGAATGCTTCGTGGAAAGCTACCGTGCCCTGCGGAGTATGCCCGTCGAAGGACAGAGCAAACCGAACCGCACGCCCCGTCATCAATCGCCGCATGATCCACCCCCGGGGGCGCTCGCCCGTGCGAAGAACGCGCCCTTCTTCCCATTTCCCTCGAGAGGTACACTCGTCGGACCTCGTCGCCCTCTCCCGGAGGTCCCCCCCATGAGCCCCGCTCCTCCCGATCGCCGTGAGTTCCTCCGAAGACTCGCCCAACTCGGCTTCGTCTCCCTTGCGCCCGGCGCTCTGCCGCTCTTCCGTGTTCCAGAGGCTCTCGCAGCCCCTGAGCCGCGGCCCCTGGCCCACGCGCACGGGACCGATCCGGCGGCGCTCGTGCGGGAGGTTGTGGGGAAGCTCGGGGGGATGGGGCGGTTCGTGAAGGCGGGACAGGTCGTCGTGGTGAAGCCGAACATCGGGTGGGACCGGACCCCGGAGGAGGGGGCGAACACGCATCCGGCGGTGGTGGCCGAGCTCTGCCGGCTGGCGCTCCAGGCTGGAGCGAAGCGGGTGCGGGTCTTCGACCGGTCGTGCAACGACGACCGGCGCTGCTACGAGCGGAGCGGGATCCGGGCGGCGGTGGCGGGACTCCGGGACGACCGGGCCTCGATCGAGTTCGTCGACGACGAGCGTTTCGAGGTCGTCGCCATCCAGAACGCCGCGCGGCTCACCAGGTGGCCCCTCTATCGGCCGGCGCTCGAGGCCGACGTCTTCATCAACGTACCGATCGTGAAGCACCACGGCCTGGCCGCATACACGGGTGCCTTGAAGAACCTGATGGGCATCGCGGGAGGGAACCGGGGGCGGATCCACCAGGGCATCGAGGACAACCTCGCCGACCTCAATCTCGCCGTGAAGTCCCGCCTGGTCGTCATGGACGCCACGCGGATTCTGCTCCGGAATGGGCCCCAGGGCGGCGGAACCGGCGACGTGAGGATCGCGAACAAGCTCGCCGCCACCACCGACGTGGT